>DASZFO010000135.1 GCA_035939775.1 Pirellulales bacterium
ACGATTAAGCAAAGACTACGAGGAACGAACCGATAACAGCGAAGCCATGATCCTCGTCTGCATGATTCACCGTATGTTACGCCACCTAAAGCCAGCAGAACTGGCCGGCGGCTGGGATAAATAGCTTTTCAAACACGTTCTCAGACAATCCACCGCCGCGGCACCAGGCCGAGACCTTCAAATGTGCATCATGCCGCATCGAGCCCCGGCCCGTCGCCGAAGTAATACTTTCGGGCCTCGGGATTATTGAGCACTTCCTCGGCCGTGCCGTGGCAGAGCACGCGCCCGGCGCGGATGATGTAGCTTCGATCGGTGATCGCCAGGGTCTCGCGCTCGCGGTGATCGGTCATAAGGATCGCGATGCCATTGTCGCGCAGGCCGCGGATGATTTTTTGAATGCCGTTGATCGTCACCGGGTCGATTCCGGTAAACGGCTCGTCGAGCAGAATAATCTTGGGGTTGGACACCAGGCAGCGGGCGATTTCAAGCCGCCGCTTCTCGCCGCCAGAGATATAAAGAGCCGTCGATTTGCGAATGCGAGCAATATCGAACTGGACAAGCAACTCTTCGCATCGTCGCAACCGCTCAGCCCGTTCGATGCCGAGCATCTCCATCACGGCGAGGATGTTGTTCTCGACCGAAAGCTTGCGGAACACGCTCTGCTCCTGGGCCAAATAACCCATTCCGCCGTCGCGGGCGCGGCGATACATGGGCCAATGGGTCACGTCGATGCCGCCGAGCGTCACTTTGCCCGTGTCCGGATCGATCATGCCGCAGGCAATCCGAAAGCTGGTGGTTTTGCCGGCGCCATTTGGCCCGAGCAAGCCCACGATCTCACCTTTTTCGACCTCGAAATCGACCCCATCAACCACCCTGCGGCGGCCGTAGGTCTTGACGAGTCCTTTGACTTGCAGGATCGGCATGGAACAACCTTCGGTCTCAGGTTTTCAGCGAACAAATCCCATTCGGCCGAAATTCGGGAAAAAGGGAAACGGGATCGAATGCTCGTCGGAAATCCGGATCTTATCGAACGAATGCGGCCAGTAAACGAAGAGCGCTTTGCCCACCAACAGCCGGCGGTCGATGAAATGCTCATTCGACCAGAGCCGACCGTCCTGACTAAGAGGGCTATTATCGCCGAGCGCGAAAAATTGATCGTCGCCGACGAAGAAGTACTGATCGTGCCGCCGCACTTGGCTTTCGGCGTCGCGGAGCTTAGCGACCGCGCCGGGGGGGAAGCAGAACCATTCATTGCTGGCGGGCCAGTCGCGAGGCGGCTTGCCACCCAGTAAATCGTAACTCGGATGAGGAAGATTCTGCCGATCGATATACGTGTAGTACACGTCGCGGAGCACCTGCAAATGGGTCACCCGCAGCGCAGCCCCGAATGAGCCGATGCCCGCCGGAGAAAAATCCGCTCGGTCGGTGTTCACCACGCCGTCCTCTTTGTCTGACAGCTCGTCGAACGTCGTCGGATTGTCGAATTGCACCTGCTTATTGTTGACCACCAGTGTCAATTGATGGTCGACGTTGGCGAAGAGGATCGTGTAGCTGCCAGCGCGGGAAATGCCGCCTTCCTTAGCCCGAGGCCGCTTCGCCGAATCGAGCCCCGGAATCGAGAGTTCGGCGGCGCCGTTGGAAAGATCGAGTTGACAGCCGAATCGCTGTTGCTTCTTGACCAATTCAAGTGCGATTTTCCCCGTCGGCTCTTTAACGTCGGCCTGAAATTCCACGGCCAGATCCGTAATAACCGGGCGCGACTCGCTGAACATCTCGCTATTACTGGCGTCGTAAGCAATGAAATCGTGAATCGGCTGAACGGCTGCCGGGGCACGCAACTGTTCGCCGCGCTGGAAGGCACTCCAGTCGTCTGGCAAGGGAACATAGTTGTAGTAGTTCAGCCACGCTGCGCCGGTCGTCCCGGCTTTGCCGTTCGTCACCAGAGCCTTATGATCGGCGCTTCCGGACGGCGCGGTTTCGTATGTCCACGAGGCATCGTGGCTCTGCCATCGCGTGGGCCATCCCTTGGAAATAAATGGCTCGTAGACGTAATCGTTGTCGTATACAAGTTGCAGCATCGCCCGCAGCTTGGCCGGACTCTTTCGAGCCATCTCGAATGTCTTGCCGCCGTCGCGACTCACGCTTATGTCGCCGTCGCGGATGCGAATGATCTCGCTCGATAGGCCGATGAGCCGCTTGATGTAGTTGGTCTTCGCATCCTCTGGATACTTGAACACGATCACGTCCCAGCGATGCGGATCGGTGAAATCGAACGCGAATTTGTTGACCAAAATCCGGTCGCCGTTGTAACTGGGACAATGGCCGTCGGAACCGCCGGCGCGGTGGATTTCCTCGTCTTGTTGTTTAACCAGCGCCTCAAGCTCGGCCCGCTCTTCGCCCGTTTTGGACAGTGCCAGCTCGCGCTTCAAATCGGCGAGGCGGTCGAAATTGATTTCCCAGCGGCAATTTGGACAAACGCAGGTGTGGACTTCTCGAATTGGCGGTCCCTCATCCGGATCGCTCGTTCCGACCTGGAAGGGAATTCCGCATTTAGGGCACTTCAGGTCCATGTGCCGGCCCACGAGAGTTGGGGCCATCGAGCCAGTCGGTATGACGAACGCCTCGGCCTCGAACGTGCGGAACAGAAACGCCAGCACGAAGGCGATCACAACCGATTCAATCGTCTCGCGGACGGTTCGCGACCACGCGGACGGACCGTCATCCGGGGTCGATTCAGCAATGCCGCCGGCCGGCCGGCGCGCCTTCTCCACCGATTTCTCTTTGGATTTGGTCATTCTTGCCTCAAAGCCGATTTGCCCGTTTGACATCCGTCTTTGCAAATAGTCCCGATTCAAGAAATATATCCGAATGACCCGTTGATCGGAACGTGAAAACTGGGCTCATTGAGGGGGAAAGCGCCAGGAAAATCGCTGCCGGCAGCGGGATGTGCTCCCGCCGGAATTCCACTGGCAGCTCCTAAAGCGATTGATCGGAACCAACTAGCGGCTTTACAATTGGTATTCACGGTCAGAGCGACGGACTGAGTTACTGGAAGCGGGTAGATGGCATCCATGTCCAGCGGCATCGACGCATATCACAAATGGCTTTCAATTCCTCCCAGCGAGCAGCCGCCGAACCATTACCGGCTGCTTGGTTTAGGGCTTTTTGAAAGCGACCCAGACGTAATTGCGGCGGCTGGCGACCGCCAAATGGCCCATGTGCAGACTTACAAAAACGGCCCGCACGCCGCATTGTCACAAACGCTGCTCAACGAAATCGCCGCCGCCAAGCTCTGTTTGTTGAAACCGGCAAAGAAGGCGGTTTACGATGAACGGCTTCGCCAGCGGGCAGGGACGCAAACGGCCCAAATGGTCTCCACGGCATCGGCAGCAACGTCAGCAATCGCCTACAAGACCCTGGCCGGTGTGCCGTCCAGTCCAATGCCGCCCCCCCCGTTCGCAGTACCACCGCAGCTTGCTGATTCCATTAGCGAGCCAAGGCGGCCGGCGCCTTCGATGACAGCCCTCGTAGCCGCCGGAGGGTTGGTCATCCTGTTGCTAGTCGGCGCAATCGTGGTTGCCGTGAAGTTGCGACGCAGCACTCATACGACAGTTTCCTCTGATTCGCTCGCAACGCGTAACGCAACCGGTCGATCGCTTGATGCCGCGACGTCCGAGGGAACCGCTAAACTTGAAGTTTCCAAGACGCTGTCTCCTGCGCCGCATGACAGCAACGGCCAAAGCAAGCCGATTATCCATCCGTTATCCCCGGACGTAGGAGAACGCAAAACTGACGCGATTCACGTTGCCTCGACCGCGACTCCGCCAGCAAATCCGCCGATCGCATCTCTGGCTACGGCAACAAGCGACGTTAAACCGCCCGGTTCGGATCCCGACGCAAAAGCCCGGCCGGTGAACGACGCGGCCAAGCCGATTCCGCCCGAAAACCTGGCGCCTAAGAAGTGGAACGTTCCCAGCGATCAGGCTCAAGCCGCGGTTCAGAAACGCTTCGCCGAGACATTTGGTGATTCCGCGCCCGAAGTCGTTATCGAGAAGACTGAACCGCTCACCGACGGGCCGCTGGTCTATGTTGCGCTGAATACGGCCTTAGAGTGGTCGATTGTCAAAGGCGACGTCGCGCTCGTCGGTCAAATCACGGATGAACTTAGCCGGCGATTCACTCTGGACGCGGTACCATTGCGGGCGAAGGCGCTTGTCGAACTGCGGCCCCATATTGCCACGACGCCGGGCTGGGAGGCGCTGGCCGGCGCGGCGCTGCCGCTCATCGACGAAGCCATCGCGGCCAACCGGCCGGCGCTGGCCAAGAAGCTTGCCGAGACCAGTCTCGTCGCTGCCCGCAAGTCGGGCAATTTGGAATTGATCCGCAAGGCGACGCTCCGCGTGGCGCCATTGCAAGAGCAGGGCGGAGTTGAACAAGACAATTGATAGCGCGGCGTAACGGCACTGTGATCGTGATGAGCTGCAAGTGACAAATCCCGCCATGCCTTCACCTATGCGCAATCGCGTTTTCCGCCGCGCCGCTCAACAATGCGGCATGCTCATCAGCGGCGCGGTGATTGTATTCCTCGGCCTGGGACCGAATCCGCGTGTGCTATTTGGGGAAGACCCCGATTCGGCGGCGGTGGCCGTCCCTGTGCCGGATTCGGCGGCACTTGAAAAGGCATCTAAGGTCGTCAAGCAACTCTTCAAGGATCAAATCGACGGCGCAAAAATTCCGGCCGCGAAGCTTGAACTGGCCAAAAGTCTTTTACAAAAGGGGATCGACGCTCAGGGCGATCCGGCGGGGCGGTACGTCCTACTGCGAACTGCGCGCGATTTCGCCGTCGCCGCGTTGGATTCCGGCCTGGCAGTGCAGGCGGTCGACGAAATGGCTAGAGCGTTTCAGCTCGATGGCCTGCCGTTGAAGCTTGAAACGCTAACAACCGTCTCTAAAGCAACGCTGCCTCCGGTTCAGGCAGTGGCGTTCGTCGAGACGACCAATACTGTGGCGGAGGAGGCGATCGCCGCCGACAACTATGACGTCGCCAAGCAGGCGCTCGCACTCGGGGTGGCCGCGGCGAAGAAAACGCGCGATGCCGATCTCATCAAGCACCTTGTCAACCGCGGCAAGGAAACCGAAGCGCTCGAAGCCGCCTTCGCCCAGGTTAAGTCCGCGCAAGTTAAGTTGGAGACGAAACCGCTCGATCTGGATGCGAATCTAGCGGTGGGCCGTTATCGAGCGCTCGTCAAGGGCGATTGGGACGGCGGGATCCCAATGCTGGCACTGGGCGGCGATCCGAAGCTCAAGGCGCTGGCGATTCAAGAACTTTCGATGTCGGATTCTGGAGACGAACTGCTCAAACTGGCCGACGCTTGGTGGGACTACGCCGCTGGGGTTCAGTCAAGTGAAAGGGATCGCCTCGAGGGCCGGTCGTTGTATTGGTACGAAAAAGCGCTTCCGCTCATCTCAGGATTGTCGAAGGCGCGGGTCGAAAAGCGACTTCAGGAGGCGAGCGCCAAGTTGTTTGGCCGCATCCAAAATGCTGTGCACGCCAAGAAGATTTCGTATAGCCGCACTGCAGGGTCGAATCGCGGGGCCGGCTTTATCGACGTACTTGAGGAAGGCGGCCTGCTCGTGGGCTTGGAGATCGGCACGATCGACGTGGACGGCGAACGCTATATCCGCGCCATGCGCCCCATCTATCGATCGCCCCGGGGCGAGGTTTTCGGCCAATGGCATGGCCCGCAGCGAGGCAATAACTTCACGCTCAAAGCCAGGGAGGGATACGCGGTTGGCGGCCTGACCGCGAGGGCCTCAGGCCGCATTAATGGGCTTTCGATCACCTTTATGCAGATCGAAGGGATCGGGCTGAATCCGCGAGATTCCTATACGAGCCAATGGGTCGGAGGCCAAGGAAACAGCCCCGACGTCCATCTCGGCGGCTCTGGCTCGTTGGCTGTCGGCCTAGCCGGAGCGACGGACCAAACGGCTCTCGAAGAAATCTCGCTCGTTTCGGTACGATAGGAAATAGTTTCCTACGGCGATCGAAATTCGATCATTGCCACACTCAAACGTTGCATCAGGCGCCGGCGGCGATACGCGGGCAACCATTCATACAACAGCAACTCTGCCGGGTACCATAGCGCCACCCAACCGAAGATCTCCAGGCCGCTCGCGACTCCTAATGCGAACCTTCCGGAGAATACGCCGTGGATTACTTCGGCGATCGCGCCGACAACGATCAGAAATGCGAGGCCAATCAGCAGGGCTATCCTCCCATCACGGAGTGTTTTTCGAATTTCGCGTCGCTCGGAATCGGCACGAAACACCGAGTAATCTCGCAGCGCGGCGATGAGTTCTTGCGGTTCGGCCATCGAACTGGCCGGAAGGCGAATGATCAGTTGCAGCTCGCTGCCGCGCGGTGCGCGTCCCCACTGCTCGTTAATCGAGTCCAGAATCTGCGGATGGAGCGCTTTCGGCCCCAAAGGGGGCGGATCGCGCGATTCAAACAACTGCGCCGCGCTGCGCAGCGATAGCTCAATCACAAATGGCGCCACGACGACAAATGCTCCTAGTCGGAATGGGGTCGGCGATGGTCCCCGGCGATATCGCGGAAGCCGTTCCGAGCGAGACCGCAACCGCAATTTAATTAGATCAAGGCACGGAAGGACTCTGCGGCTCAACCGACGTGACATGGAGCAGCGAGCAAATCTTGAATTCGGCCGGCACGCCGTCATCCGCTTCGTTGACGCCGACAAGGATATCCGTTTCGGTCAGCAGCGCCATTTCGGGATGGTGAACTTCATACGCCTGGCCGCTCGACATGACTAACCGAAAGGGTTTGAACGGGCGATTTGCCAGCAATTGGCGAAAGGTTTGGACGGTCATGCTCGTTGCTACTCTACCACCCAGGTATCGCCCGTATTAAACAGCGCTTCCAGGCTGCCGGGGCCGCGTTTGGAGCGGGCTTCTTCAATCTGCGCATTCACGCGCTCGTCGTACATCGGGCGGGCCACGTCGCGGAAGATGCCGATCGGCTCGGGGAATTCCGGATGCCGCATGCGGCTCAAGAGATAGGCCAGGCTCGGCTCAGGGAGCTTCTCGTCGTGAAACAACAGATCGTCCTCGGTGATCCCTTTGCCGAGTTGCACGACTTCCAATTGCATGCCGGTCTGGCGGATTCCCTTGTCGCGATTCTTGCCGAACACCAGCGGCTTGCCATGCTCCAATTCAATCGTCGTGTCGGCCTTCGTCTGCCGATCGGTGGCCCATTCGAAGGCACCGTCGTTAAACACGTTGCAATTCTGGTAGACCTCAACGAACGACACTCCGCGATGCTCCGCCGCCCGCTTCAGCACCATCCCGAGGTGCTTGATGTTTACGTCGATCGAGCGGGCAACGAACGTGGCCTCGCAGCCGATGGCTACGGAGAGAGGATGGATCGGGTTATCGACCGAGCCGACCGGAGTGCTCTTCGTCACCTGCCCGAGCGGTGAGGTCGGCGAATACTGCCCCTTCGTTAGCCCGTAAATGCGGTTGTTGAAGAGCACGATCTTGAGGTCGAGATTCCGCCGGATGGCGTGCATCAGATGGTTGCCACCGATCGAAAGCCCATCGCCGTCCCCCGTTATAACCCAGACCATCAAATCCGGACGGCAGACCTTGAGCCCCGTCGCCACCGCCGGGGCACGGCCGTGGATCGAGTGCATGCCGTAGGTGTTCATGTAATACGGGAAGCGGCTCGAGCAACCGATACCCGAGATGAAGACCATGTTCTCCGGCGCCACGCCGAGCGTCGGCAACACCTTCTTCATCTGGGCCAGGATCGAATAATCGCCGCAGCCGGGACACCAGCGAACGTCCTGGTCGCTGGCGAAATTCTGCGGGGTTAATACGGGAAGCAGTGCGGTGGACATTGTATGGGCTTTATCGTCAGAGGTCAGAAAATCGGGGTCGAATTCCGTGTGCACGTCACGACTTCCGATCTCGGGGACTACTTCAACATCGATTCGATCTTAGCGCCGACTTCGGCTACAGAAAACGGTTTTCCCTGAACCTTGTTCAAGCCCTGGGCGTCGATCAGGAAGATACCTCGGATCAACAGCCGAAGCTGGCCCAGATTCAATTCGGGAATCAGCACTTTTTCATATCGTCGCAGCAGTTCGGCAAGGTTTTTTGGAAACGGATTGAGATAACGCAAATGCGCATGGGCAACCGATCCTCCGCGCGATTGGGCCTCGCGGACGGCGGTCGCGCAAGCGCCGTATGTTCCGCCCCAACTCAACACGAGCAACTTACCGCTCTCGGGACCATCGACTTTTTGCGGCGGCAATTCGCGGGCAATCCCGGCGATCTTCGCCGCTCGCAAACGAACCATATGCTCGTGGTTCTCCGGTTCGTAATTGACGTTACCCGTAATATCTTGTTTTTCCAACCCGCCGATCCGGTGCATCAAGCCGGGAGTGCCGGGGAGCGCCCAAGGGCGCGCCAGGCGTTCATCACGAGCGTAGGGCATGAAGCCGTGGCCGTTCGTCGGCGCGACCGGATGGTGGACTTCGATCTTGCCGAGCGATTTCACGTCGGGAATTCGCCACGGCTCCGAGCCGTTCGCAATGTAACCGTCGCTAAGCAGCATGACGGGCGTCATATAGCGAACGGCGATTTGCCACGCCTCTTGGGCGATGTCGAAGCAATCCGCTGGGCCCTGTGCCGCGAGCACGGGCAACGGGCACTCGCCATTGCGGCCGCACATTGCCTGCAGCAGGTCGGCTTGCTCGGTCTTTGTCGGAAGTCCGGTGCTTGGCCCGCCGCGCTGCACGTTGACGATGATCAGCGGCAGCTCAGTCATCACGGCCAAGCCAATCCCCTCTTGTTTGAGCGCAATGCCCGGGCCACTAGAGGTCGTAACGGCCATTGCCCCGCCGAACGCCGCCCCGATCGCGGACGTGACAGCCGCGATTTCATCTTCGGCCTGAAACGCCCGCACGCCGAAGTTCTTGTATCGCGTTAGTTCGTGCAGAATGTCGCTGGCTGGAGTGATCGGATAAGAACCCAAGAACAGCGGGCAACCGCTCCGTTGGGAGGCGGCCACCAAGCCCCAGGCGAGCGCCTGATTGCCGGTGATATTGCGATATTTACCTGGTGCTAGCTTCGCTTTCGGAACCGCATAATGATCGCCGAATGCTTCAGTCGTCTCGCCGTAATTGTAACCCGCATAGAGCGCGCGGCGGTTTGCTTCGGCAATCTGCTGAGACTTGGCAAACTTTTCCTCGATGTACCGAAGCGTGGGGTCGAGCGGCCGGTCGTAGAGCCAGAACACCAAGCCCATCGCGAAAAAGTTGCGGCAGCGATCGCTCTCCTTGGTGCCCAGTCCAAGGTCTGCGACGGCCAGCCGGGTGAGCTTCGTCATCTCGACCGGAAATAACCGGTAGCTGTCGAGGCTATCGTCTTCCAGCGGGTCGGTTTCATAGCCGGCCATTTTCAGGTCTTTGTCGTCGAAGGAGTCCTTATCGACGATCAAGATGCCGCCCTTGACTAGGTCGGATAGATTCGTCACCAGCGCCGCCGGATTCATGGCCACCAGCGCATGAACCTGATCGCCGGGCGTAAAGATCTCTCGGCTGGCGAAATGGATCTGGAACCCGCTCACCCCGGCCTTGGTGCCTCGCGGAGCCCGAATCTCGGCGGGAAAATCGGGAAACGTGGCCACGTCGTTGCCGACCAGGGCCGACGTATTAGTCAACTGCGTGCCGGCCAATTGCATGCCGTCCCCCGAGTCGCCGCAAAAG
>DASZFO010000136.1 GCA_035939775.1 Pirellulales bacterium
ACAAGCTGTTGCAGCAAATCGGCGAAGGGGGTATGGGCGTCGTCTTCCTGGCCGAGCAAAGCCGGCCGGTGCAACGCAAGGTGGCGCTGAAGATCATCAAGCCGGGCATGGATACTCGCCAAGTGATTGCCCGATTTGCGGCGGAACAGCAGGCCTTGGCCCTGATGGACCATCCCAACATCGCCCGGGTGTTCGACGCGGGGACCACCGAGAGCGGCCGACCTTACTTCGTCATGGAATTGGTCAAAGGCGTACCCATCACCGACTACTGCGACCAGCACCGACTGACGCCGCAGCAGCGGCTGGAACTTTTCATTCCGATTTGTCACGCGCTACAGCATGCGCACCAGAAAGGGATCATCCACCGCGATTTGAAGCCATCCAATGTGCTCGTCGCTCTGTACGACGGTCGGCCGGTGCCCAAGGTGATCGACTTCGGCGTGGCGAAAGCCACCGGGCCGAAGCTCACCGGGCGCACGATGTTCACCGAGATCGGCCAGGTGGTAGGGACACTGGAGTACATGTCGCCCGAGCAAGCGGAACTGAATCAACTCGACGTCGATACGCGTAGCGACATCTATTCGCTGGGTGTGCTGCTGTACGAACTCCTCACCGGCACGACCCCCTTCGAGCGGAAGCGGCTTAAGCCAGCGGCGTTCTTAGACTTGTTGCGGGTCATCCGCGAGGAGGAGCCCCCCAAGCCCAGCACGCGGCTCTCGACGACGGAGGCGTTGCCATCGATCGCGGCGAATCGAAGTCTCGAGCCGAAGAAGCTAAGCGGAATGCTGCGGGGCGATCTCGATTGGATCGTGATGAAGGCATTGGAGAAAGACCGCTCGCGCCGGTACGAAACAGCCGATGCGCTAAGCCGCGATCTGCAACGGTTCTTGGCCGATGAGCCGGTTGAGGCTTCTCCGCCGTCCACGGTGCGGCGAGCAAGGAGATTGATCCGCCGCAACAAGCGGACGGTGGCGGCCGCGGTGGCCGTAGTTGTCATCGCCGTCGTCTCGACTACCGCGGCACTCGCATATCGCTCGCAGCTATCTCGGGCGGAGACAGCCGAGGAGGCGGAGAAGGACGCCAAACACGATGCGCTGGCTAAGCTTTGGGATTCGTACGTCGTCGCGGCGCGAGCGGGCAGAATGAGCAGGAGGCCTGGCCAGCGCTTCGACAGTTTACGCGCCATCGAGAAGGCGCTCTCGCTTCCGGTGCCGCCTGGGCGATCAAAGGATGAACTGCGCACCGAAGCGATCGCCGCAATGCTGCTGCCGGACCTCGAAGTGGCGAAAGAATTGCCCGGCTTGCCGCGAGGAACGACGGCGGTTGCGATTGACCAGGCGTTCCAGCGATACGCCCGTGGAGACGCGGAGGGCAATATAAGTGTCCGTAGGGTAACTGACGACGTGGAGCTGTTTCAATTCCCAGGCGTGGGACCACTCGCTTATTCCGACGGCTTGGCCTTTAGCCCGGATGGACGGTTCCTGATGCAAGGATGCGAGACTGCTGAGGGGGTCCGCCGGCGCGTCTGGAAACTCGACGGATCTCGTACGGTCGTCGTACTCAATTGCCACGCTACCTATGCATTCTCTCCGAACAGCCGACAGTTTGCGGCGAGCGATCCTGACGGCTCGATCCTGCTATACGACTTGGAAACAGGCAAAGAACTGAACCGCTTTCGACTCGCCGGATTTGATCCCACTGCGCTCGACTGGAATCCTTGCCGACCGATGCTCGCAGCCCGTGAGCTATGGGCTGACTATCGTCTCTTGGACCTGACGACGGGCAAGTTCGAGTCGGCGATGCCAGTGCCGGGAGGCATCTCGTCGATGAACTGGCATCCCGGCGGCCGCCTGCTGGCGGTTGGCGGCGAATACGACCCACAGCCGACGATCACGCTTTGGGATACTTTGACGCGAAAGTTGGCGATGCCGCCGTTGGAAGCCCACGAGCCCAAGGGGATCGTCGTCCGCTTCAACCACGCCGGCGATCGTTTGCTCAGCACGGATTGGACGGGACTCTGGCGGCTGTGGGATGCGCGCACTGGGCAACTCCTGCTCACTCAACCTGCCGGCGGCGCTGAGCTGTGCTTCAGCCCGGATGACAGCCTAGTCGGCCTTGATGCCACGACAGAGGGATTGCGCATGTACCGCTTCCGCAGCGGCGGAGAGTTTTGCACCGTGGTGCATCGCGTGAAATCGATCGCAGCCGGCTACATGGTCGATCTCGATACCGGGTGCCATCTCGACCGCTCGGGGCGACTGTTGGCCATTCCGGCCCGTGATGGGGTTGCCGTAGTTGATGTCGTTCGCGGCGAGGAAATCACTGTGCTTCCACTCGGCGATAATTTGCCGATCGATACAGAACTCTCCGGCGCACTCTTGACGCACGGCAGCGCGGGCGTGCTGCGCTGGCCGGTAAAGTTTGATGCCGCAACGGGCACGCGCGTCTACGGGCCGCCGCAAACGCTTGCCGCGACGATGAGCCAATTGCCAGGGGGCGTGGGATGCAGCACCGACGGCAAAGTGCTGGCATTCGCCGTAGCTAACGCCGGCGCCAGAGAATTGCTGCTCCCTGCGGCTCATGAATTCCAACTGGAGCCGCAGGAGGACGTGCGCCAGTGTGCCGTAAGTCCCAACGGGCGTTGGGTGGCAACGGGCAGTCACTTCGCGCTGAATGGCAGCGGGGCGAAGATTTGGGACGCCCAAACTGGCCGAAACGTGCGCGATCTACCTGTCGCGGAACTCTGTTTCGTTTCCTTCAGCCCCGACGGCAAGTGGTTGCTGACCACGGGGGGCGGAGCCCGGCTCTGGTCGGTCGGCACTTGGGACGAAGGGCCGAAATTGGGCAGCTCGGCGTCGAGAGGCGTCTTCTCCGCAGACGGCAAGCTCTTGGCGTTGCAGGATGTGCCGGGAGTGGTCCGGCTGGTCGTGCCGGATTCCGGTACGGAGGTCGCTCGGTTGACGGCGCTCGAGTCAATCCGCCTTGTCCCGCTCTGCTTCACCGTGAACGGAAAGCGGCTGATCTGCGGGACCGACGAGAACGAAGCGCTCTATATTCTCGATCTGGGCCAGATTCGGACGGAGCTTGCCGCTATGGGACTCGATTGGGGCGCTCCCTCGATCCCGGTGAGGGACTACGCGACCGCGGACCCGCTCACGGTGCGGATCGTCGGCACCGAACGGCTCATAGGACTCCCCTTGGGACGAAGAGTCACGACCGGCGCCAAGAGCGACTGGTCGCCCGACGCCGCGAAGCTGGTCGTTACGAAACGTGAATCAGGAGCGACTCAGGATACGGGCTTGGAAATCCTTGATCTCGCGAGCGGAGCAAGCCACAAATTAGTGAATCGAGGAAACGACCCGGCGTGGTCGCCCGCGGCTGACGGGCTAATCGCGTTCGTCCGGGGGTCGGATCCGACTCAAGAGGCTGTCTTTGTTGTGCGATCGGACGGCACTCAAGAGCGTAAGATTGGCGTGGGAGGCTATCCGCAGTGGTCGGCGGATGGCAAGACCTTGTACTTCCAAGTGCGCAGCACGATGTCGATTATGGCGGTCTCTCCCCGCGACGAGCACGCCGAGCCGCAACTGTTTTTCAATCCGGAGGAGTCTTTTTATCCGGCCGTGTCGCCAGATGGCCATATGGTGGCCTATATTAGCAATTCGCGAGGGCTGATCGTCGTAAAGCGCCCCGGCGGCGAATTGGTCAAAAACTGGCCGCTTGGGGACGCGATTCCTTACGGCCTGGTCGCTTGGCACCCGGATGGAAAACGGCTGGCATACTGCGATTTTGGCATCCGTTCGGGAGTGTGGATGGCCGACCTGCAATCGGGAAAGACGCGTCAAGTGGTTGGCGGCAAAGCTTGGAAGCCGGCATGGTCCGCCGACGGAAAACATCTCCTCTATGTGATGGGCGACAGCGTCTACGTCGTCGATTCCGATAAGCTTCCGGCACGCTAAAGGCGGCGCGGCGGCGCACCGATTTCGGCTGTTCTTACGTCCACCGGTCTACAGCCAGACCCCTCGTTCCGTAGCGACGCTTGTGGCTGACTCCGAAAGTTCCACCAAGCCGCGTACGGTTGTCGCCGGAACAACGGCTGCCAGTGTAGCGACAACTTCAACCCTACGAGCCTGGGTCGGTTACCGGTTCAACTCCGGGACGAATGTCGCCGACTTTCCTCGGGACCGCTCGAAAAAAGCTGAATTCTTTCGAAATTCCGTGAGCCATTCGATCCCAAAAACTCGCACTGTCTAATACAGGGAGTTTCCTGGCGCGCACGACGGCGTCAGTGGAGCGCCCACTTGTTGTTAAGTCTTCATCATTGATACGGAAATCGCCGGGACCGGCCATCCCCTGGTCACTCCGCGATGCATTTGAGAACACTCTGTCTCCGCTCGATTTCCCGCAACCAATGTCGAAGTGTCTCATGCGATCCGCGCCGTTGTCGAGACAATCCAAGCCGATTCGACGAAGACGCAAGAACACGAACGCCAGAGACTGCTTGGCGCCATCGTATCGTCGGCCTCTCGTGGAAGTCCTGGAGAGGCGGCTGATGCTGGCGGCAAACCCATTCTCCGGTTTTGCCGATAGCCTGAAAAACGACGTCGCGGGGATCGAGTCGACTTTGGATAGCACCCTCGATGCCGTAGGCTCCCCGCTCAAATCTCTCCCTTTCATCGGCCAGCAGCTTGGCGCGCTCGATCAGGTCAAGACCTTTATTGACAATGCCGGGAACAAAATTCAAAGCGAGCTGACCACCATCGGCCAGGCCAGCGCGACAACGACTGAGCTTCAGAACGAGCTGTTTGCGGCCCTCGGCCCAGCGGGCGCAGGCCTCGTGACCGCCGCGAGCAGCATCAAAGTCACCAATTTAAACTTGGATTCCAACGGGATACCCACGTCCGTGGATGTCGAGATGTGGCTCCACAAGGATGCGGCCGCGGCCACCGGCAATCTGACTTTCAATCTGGGATTGCCGGCGCTCCCGTTCAAAATTGTCACCGCGGGCAGTATCAACGCGACGGTTGGCTTCGATTACGACTTGGCAGTTAAATATGCGTCGAGGGGGACGCCGATCACCTTCGATTCCACGAAAAATCTGAGAGATTTCAGCTCGAATCTGCCTGCGGACCAATTGGATTTTTCCGTGGGAGCAACGCTCGCCAACAATGCGTCGCTCACCGCCGACGTGGGCATTCTGCGGGGGACGCTCGTGCCGACGCCGGGTCAGCAGAATTCGCTGAGCGCCCAGGTGACGGCCCAAACCGTGGATCTGAGCGGACCGCACAATATCCAGCTTAGTGGCAGCGCCCTCATCAATCTGACGGCCACGCTCGAGTTCAGCGATGGCGGTTCGGCCTTTCCCAGCATCAGCACCAATGTCTCGATGAATTGGGGGGATTTGACGGACCCGTCGACGCTGGCTTTCTCGTACGGCAACGTGAGCTTGAACATCGGCCAGTATTTCAGCAGTCTGGTCGGGCCGGTATTGGCTGAAATCCAGCAGTACACCAAACCATTCCAAGGGGCGATCAACGCTCTGAACACGCCAATCCCCGGGATCGACGCGATCATTCCCGGCTTCTCGCTGATGACGGCGATCGGAGTCGCCGCGGGCTCTTCGGGGTACGGTCCCCTGGAGCAAATCGTGTCGACGGCAGCGACGATCGCCAACGAAATCAACGGCCTCAATATCAGCGGCGACAACGTATCGATGCCCTTCGGCAACTTCGACCTGAACGGCAGCATGATCGCCGCCGCCCCGGCCGCGCTCGACCCGACAGTTCTATCGAACCTCGCGGACAGTCTGAGCAGCCTGAGCCTCAGCGACCTCACCACCTCGGCCCAGGATTTAATCAGCCAATTTGGAAGCAACATCATCAGCAAAATTGCCAGCATCCCGGGTGTCGCGGGAACGCCCGTGGAGGGTTTTTTGGACGGCATTTCCCAAGATGTGGCGGGCGGGGGCAACGGCGCGGCCAACGCGACGATTGATTTCCCGCTTTTCGACAGCCCCAGCTCGATTCTCAACCTGCTCTTCGGCCAGGACGTGGACCTGGTCGCGTTCAATGCCGGCTTCAATGCCTCAGTTACCTCGGCGGATGTTCCCAGCGGCAGCTATGCTGGCTTTGGGATTACCTTCCAGGCGCAAGCGAGTGCCGCCGCGTCGCTCAAGATTGGCTACGACACGTACGGAATCCGAGAACTGCTGGGACAATTGATCAACGGCAACACCAGCAACGTAGTCGGCGACATTGCCGATGGCTTTTACATTCAGGGTCCCAAGGGCCCGGATGCCTCGCACCTCACGCTCAACGGAAGCATCACGGTCACGGCCGGCATCGGTGGAAGCATCGGCCCGGTCAGCGTGATCCTGGGACCGCAGGGCGGGTTGTTCGGGAATGTGAACGTCACGCTCAACGACGCGCAGCCGGACACCGCCCACGACGGCCGGATCCGCTTGCCGGAGCTCGAATATGAGGTCATCCATGGCGACATCTTCAACGCCTCCGGCAAAATAACGGCCGGGCTCGCGATCGTCGCGACCGGCAGTGCTCCGATTGTCGGCAGCGTATCTGTCACCCTCCTCAACATCGCCACGGTGACCATCTGGGATTCCAGCAGCGTCAACAGCAGTAGCGCCGCCAGCGAACCGCCCCCGACGATTACGAGCATCGGTCCCACCACCGGCCCGACGAACGTGAATACAACGGTGACCATTTACGGCACGAACCTGGACAACGCCACGGAGGTGGATTTCTATGGCGCTCCGGCCGCGATTGTCAGCCAAGGGCCTGATTTTATCGTCGTCAACGCGCCGCAAGTTACGCCGCGCACGGTGGACGTGACTGTTTTGACGCCGACCGGGACGGCGACCGACCCGTCGGCCTTCACCTACGTAGAGCCTCCGCTTGTTGGTGGAATTAGTCCCGCATTGGGGCCCGCAGTGGGCGGCACGTTGGTGACAATAGTCGGTTTTTTTCTGGATTCCGCGACCGAGGTGGATTTCGGCAATACCCCGGGGTTCATCGAATCCAACACCACCAACACGATTACGGTCTACTCCCCGGCCGGCGCTGGAATGGAGAACGTGCGCGTGAAGACTGCCGGCGGATCGGGAACCAGCTCCAATCAATTCGCTTACGTCCCCCCCCCCGACATCACCAGCGTCACGCCGGATACGAGCCCATTGACCGCAGGGGAAATCATCACGATCGACGGCGACAACTTTGGTGACGCCAATTCTGGAATAGGTGACGTGTCGGTGCAATTCGGCGGTCGCAGCAACTTCGCGCCCAATTCGGACAAATATTTTCCCCCGCAACGTATTGGGCAGCTTTTTATACCGGCATACTGGCAGCTAACTGTTCGCGTCCCGAAGGCGACCGCGGCCGGCACCGTGAATCTGACGGTGACGTCGGCGTCGCACGGCATATCGGCGTCCTACCCGTTCACGTATGTTACCCCTCCCGTCGTCACGGCCGTCGATCCCGCCGGCGGCCCGCTGGGGGGCACGAACGCGGTGGAGATTTTCGGGACCGACTTAAACGGCGCCACCGCGGTGGACTTCGGGCAGAATGCCGGCACGATCGCCGCGATTTTCCAAACCGAACCACCCGCGGACCAGTGGGAAATGGTTGCCATCGCCCCCGCGGGCGCCTCCGGCACGGTGGACGTGACGGTGACCACGGCGGGCGGCACGTCGGTTCCGCCGGTTAACGCGCTGGTCGACCCCGATTCATACATTTACACGAACGCACCTCTTTTTCACGCCATGAATGTGTCATCGGGGCCCTTATCGGGCGGCACCGTGGTGAGGATCAATGGCGCGTTCCTGAACGAGGTGACGGAGGTCGACTTCGGCCAAACCGCTGTCACGACTTTCGACAAGGAGTTCAATCTGATCGTAGTCACCAGCCCGCCGGGGGCTACCGGAACCGTGGATGTGACCTTGGTGTCACCGGGCGGCAGGACGGCCACGTCGGCGGCCGACAGATTCACGTACACCGCCGCGCCCATCGTCACCGGGCTGTCGCCAAATTCGGGTCCATACGAAGGGGGCACCACGGTGACGATCGCGGGCACGAGTCTGGCCAATGCCACGAAGGTGGATTTCGGCACGACTGCCGCGACGATCATCAGCGATACGGCCTCACAGATCGTGGCCGTCAGTCCGGCGGGCGCGCTGGGCTATACGGACGTAACCGTGACCACGGCGGGGGGGACGTCGGGCACGTCGCCGAAGGACGAATTCGACTACGGGCTCGTTTTGCCCGAGATTGATCAGCAGGTGACTCCCGGCGCCGGCCCGGCGGCGGGCGGGACATCCGTGACGATCGTGGGAAAGAACTTTCTCGGCACGACGGAGGTCGACTTCGGTACGACCCCGGCGACCAGTTTTACGGTCGAGTCACCGACGCAGATCGTGGCCGTCAGCCCGCCACACCTCGCCGGCCAGGTGGCGATCACGGTCGTGACGCCTCCCAATGAACGGTCGATCTATTCGTACCCAGACCAGTTCGTCTACACCACGACCTCCTCGGTTAACGGCGTGAGTCCGTCGTCAGGCCCAGTGGCGGGCGGGACCACCGTGACGATCACGGGAGCCAATCTGGCCGGGGCAACGGCCGTGGACTTCGGCGGCGTCGCGGGCACAATTATCAGCGATACGGCCACTCGGATCGTAGCCACCAGCCCGGCCGGCGCCGCCGGCGCGGTCGATGTGACGGTGGTGACCCCCACTGGTCCGACAGCCACGTCGCCGGCAGACCATTTCACCTATCAGATTCCGGGGCCAGTCGTCTCGTCGGTGAGCCCAAATTCTGGCCCACCGGCGGGGGGGACCAGCGTGACGATTACCGGTTCGAATTTATCGGGCGCGACGGCGGTGTACTTCGGCAGCACGCTGGCGACCGCCCTTATAAACAACGCAAACAGAACGATCACAGTCACCAGCCCGGCGGGAACCAGCGGCGCGGTGGACGTGACGGTCGTGACGGCGGGGGGATCCTCGGCCGTGTCGCCGCAGGATCATTTCGACTACGGCGCCGTACCGAGCGTTTCGTCTCTCTTTTTTAGCCTCGGGCCTGCCAACCAGAACGGAAGCGGGTACCTGGGTCAAATGATCTTCGGCTTGAATCTGACCGGGGCTACGGACGTGCTCTACGGCCCAATCGATATTCCGATTTCCGCGTCCGATGTTCACGACGAAGGCTCTGGGATAACGGATATTGGTTTCTTCTACCCGCCGGCCGAGGGGCAAGGCACGGTGGACGTGAGGGTCCTGACTCCCAATGGCGAGACGCCGATCACCGCGAACGACAGGTTTACGTATACCGCGGCGCCCACCTTCATCCCGGGAGAAGGGGGCAATGGAGCGGGCCCGGTGGCCGGCGGTGGCACCGTGACGCTTTACACTTGGAATATGGAGAACGCCACCGCGGTGAGTTTCGGCGGCATTCCGGCGGCGAGCTTTACCGAAAACTCAGACGGAGTTGACTCCACCATCACAGCCGTCAGCCCGCCAGGCGCTCCTGGCCTTGTGGCCGTAACGGTGACGAGCCCGCAAGGAACGGAGTCGTTGAACAACACGTTCCGATACTTTGCGATTCCGACCGTCTCGGGCATCAGTCCCGCGTCGGGAGGCATATCGGGCGGCAACACCGTCGTAATCAACGGCACGGGCCTGGACAACGGCGCCACGCAAGTGAACTTCGGCGGCGTCCCGGCCACATCTTTCGGCAGTTCTGGCGGTAATCTCCAGGTCCAAGCTCCGCCGGGAGCATCACTGGGCACGGTCGACGTGACGGTTGTGACCTATGGAGGCACTTCTGTCATCTCGTCGGCCGACCAATACACGTACATGCCCCCGCCGACCGTCACCGCGATAACAAGTCCAGTTTCAGCTTCCGGCGCACTAGAGGGGGACACGGAGGTGACGATCACCGGCACGGGCCTGACCAACGCGACGGAGGTGGATTTTGGTCCAAATCCATTTAGTTATTACAATTCTTACACACGCGCCACGATTGTCAGCGATTCGGATGGCCAGATCGTGGCCGTCAGCCCACCTGGGTACTACGGTTACGGCCCAGTGGATGTGACGGTGACGACCGCGAACGGTACGTCCGCCACCTCGCCGGCCGATCAATTCACGTACACTCACGCGCCGTTCATCACCGACGTGGGACTACGGAATGGTAATGGGACTCTTCCACCTCAAGGCCCGGTGGCTGGGGGGAGCATGGTCCGAATCGACGGCAACGACCTCGACGGCGCGACGGCGGTGAACTTCGGACAGACCGCGGCCACGATTGTCGGCGTTTCTCCAAATGAGATCGATGTCACCACCCCGCCGGGCGCCACTGGCACCGTGGACATAACCGTGACGACTCCCAACGGGACGACGGACCTCTCGAAGGCCGACCAGTTCACTTACTTTGCAGTACCCACTGTCGCGGGAATCAGCCCCTCATCGGGGAGCGTCCTGGGCGGCACTCAGGTGCTGATTAACGGCACCGGCCTCGCCGGCGCTACGCAAGTGAATTTCGGCCAAGTCGTCGCCACGATCGTGGGCGATTCGGATGGCCAGATTGTTGTCACCGCTCCGCCCCTCTTCAATTCGTCCTCGCCCGACGTGACGGTCACGACGCCGGGTGGCACCTCGGCCATCTCATCCGCGGACGTGTTCACATACATGAACCCGCCTTATGTCAACGACGTGGCGCCGGTTTCAGGCCCCGTCCAAGGGGGCACCTTGGTGACGATCAATGGCCCCTTCTTGACCGGCGCTCAGTCCGTGCTCTTCGGCGCCAATCCGGGCACGATTATAAGCAACACTGGCAGCCAGATCGTCGTTCTGAGTCCGGAGGCGACCGCCGATGCTGCCGGCACAGTGGACGTGACCGTGGTGACTCAATACGGCACGTCGCAAACGTCGGCCTCCGACCAATTCACCTATGCGCTGCCTCCCGCAGTCTCCGGGATTGTTCAATCTTCCGGTTCGGCCGCGGGCGGGACTACGGTGAGCATTTCCGGCGCCAATCTGTCGGGGGCCACGGCGGTGGATTTCGGCGGCGTCCCCGCACTCAGTTTCACGGTGAACTTCGACGGAACGATCACGGCCGTCAGTCCCGGCGGCGCTGTCTCCACGGTCGACGTGACGGTGGTTACTCCCGGCGGAACAACGGCCACCTCGCTGGCCGACCAGTTTACCTATGTAGCCGTGCCGAGCGTCTCGGCAATCGGTCCATTCTCCGGTCCCATCGCAGGCGGCACTCAGGTTACGATCATCGGCACCGGTCTGTCCAACGCCACGGAGGTGGATTTTAGCGACCAATTCGGCGACCCGGCGGTTCCCGGCGCGATTCTCAGTAATACCGATGGCCAGATCGTGGTCACTAGCCCCAACGGCGGTTCTGCGGGCACCGTGGACGTGACCGTGACGACGATCGGCGGCACGTCGGCCATCTCCACGGCCGACCAATTTACCTACGTGGCCGCACCGAGTGTCTCGCACATCAGCCCCTCGTTCGGATTCCGTTCGGGCGGTGACCTGGTGACGATCACTGGCGCGAATCTCGACAATGCGACAGCGGTGGATTTCGGCCAGAACGCGGGGACGATTGTCGATGAAACGGCGACTCAGATTGACGTCAGCAGTCCGGCGGGCGCCGCCGGCGTTGTGGACTTGACGGTGGTTACGCCGGGCGGCACGTCGGCCCCTTCAGCGCAAGACAAGTTCACCTATATCGTGCCCCCGCCCTTCATCCTGGGAGTCACCCCGTCTATCGGCCCGGCGCCGAGCGCCGTCACCATTACCGGCACGGACTTAGACGGCGCCACGGAAGTGGATTTCAATGACGCCTTCGGCAATGCTTTTGTCGGCACGATTGTCAGCGATACGGCCACGCAGATCGTGGTCACCAGCCCGGCGAATATCGTCGGAACCGTGGACGTGACCGTGACGACGCCCGCAGGCACTTCAGGCGTTTCGCCGGTGGATCAATTCACAAGCACTCCATTCCCCGCTGTCTCCTCAGTGGATGCATCGATCGGCCCGACGGCGGGAGGGACCGAGGTGTTCATCTACGGCACGAACCTCGACGGCGCCACGGCGGTGAAGTTCGGCCAGACCGCGGCCACGGTCGTCGACGATGCGGCCACGTATATCATTGCCATCAGCCCGCCGGGCGCTGCCGGCATGGTGGATCTAACGGTGACGACGCAGTACGGCACGACGGCCATCTCGCCGGCCGATCGGTTCACCTATTTTGGTCCGCCGACCGCCAACGCCGACAGTTACACGACAACTCAAGGCTCGACGCTGACGGTTGCAGCCCCCGGCGTGCTGGCCAACGATACGGGTCCGCAAGGCTATCCGCTAACCGCTGACCAGTTAACTGATCCGACCCACGGCACTCTATCGTTTGGCAGCGATGGCTCGTTTATTTACGCGCCCGGCGCCGGATATCTCGGCCCGGACAGCTTCACTTACCAGGTCAGCGACGGAATCGACGATTCCGCCGCCGCAACGGTTTCGCTCACCGTCGGCCTGGCGACGCTGACCTGGACGGGAACCTCGAATCGTAATTGGACGGATCCCCAATGGTCAGGCTCGGGTTTGTCCTATCCCGACAGCACGGCCAACGCAATTGTCGACACGGCGGTTAGTGTCGTGCAAGTGACTTCAGCCCAGGCGGCCAATGGGCTGGCGATCAGCAACGGCGGACAAGTGGCCGTCGGTCCAGGCGCGAGCCTCTCGGTGACGACTGACACCAGCGTAACGGCCGGCGGCGCAATCAACGTGGATCCTAACGGCGTCTTTTCAACCGGCGGCACCCTGACTCTCGATACGGGCGGCAGCCTCACCGGAGGCGCGGTCGCGGCTTCCAACTACCAATTCAACGACGGCGTCGCCGGCGCCAACCTCTCCGGCCCCGGCGGCTTGACCAAGAACACCAACGGCACGGTGCAACTCTTGGGGACCAATTCCTACGCCGGTGGCACGGCGATCAACGGTGGCACGTTGATCGTAGCCAGTGGCGGCGCACTGCCGGTCGGCACGAACCTCACGATCGGTCCCAACGGCATGGGAGAATTGGCCTCCGGCGTAAATCAAATCGTCGGCGGCATCGACGGCATGGGCAATTTGCAGTGCGATTCCAGCAGCAGTCTGACGGCGAATCACATTACCCTTGTCTCGTTGGTGATCGGCGGCACGGCGGACGCCCCGGCGAGGGTGACAATCGCCGCGTCGGACGCGTCCGGCAATCCGCTCGACTTAGCTCACGGCGGGCCGTCGGCGGGGGCCGCCACCGCCGCCGTTACGTCGAACTCGACCAGCGGCTCATCGGCGTCGCCGACCTCGGTCGCCGTCGCGCCGAGCACGCACCTTTTCTCTGGATCTGCCTTGGCAGTCCAAACGAATTCTTCGGATTCTGCGGGCCTGATTGCCGTGCAATCGTCGCGCGAGATCATCGCCGTGTCGGGCCTCGCGATTTCCGCGGATAATGAGACCAAATGGTCGTCTTCGTTTACGACCACTGATGAATCTTTGACTTCAGACTCGGCGACCTCCGGCAACCGGCAAGTTCTCATCGTCGCAAATGGAAATGGCGGTTTGCTTCATCGCGACGCCGTCGCGGCCGCGTTCGCAGTTGCAGACGTCCTGGAGTGGACGGCATCGAGTCCGGCCTCCCGGCCTTCGGCGGCCGACGCCGATATCTGCCTAATGGCCGACGATTTGCTCGAAGTGATCGGCCGGCACTGGCGAAACTGAATCGGCGCCTGGCCACGTGATTCTCGTCTTGACCAGTTTCTCGTAGGCGTCACGAGCCAACCGCCCGACGCGTGGGCTAATTCAACCGGCGGTAGCCGCACCCAACTCGGCGATCGTCGATTTCAAAGTCGCCGAGTCCCCAAACTCCAATCCAGAGCCCGAATCTTGGCGGTGACAATCCGTCGCGGCGAAGGCTATGCCTATACCGTCGCTTTCCGTTCGTCATGCGCTCGACGAATCACATCATATTCGACGAATTCTGTAGCCCCAGCGCGCGTCGGTCCGCCCGACCGATGTAGTTTCGCGACCTCGGTCGATCCGACCTACGCTCTTTCGACCCGCACGGCTGGACGAGGGCGGCCAACGACTCGGCGATCTCTCTGGTGACGATGTCCCTCAAATCGCGCCGTGGACGTCGTGCGATGGCCCCGCACTGGTGCTGTGCATCTAGCCATTTCGAATTCCTCCTACTTGCAATAACTCTTTCAATTAGCGGGATAACGACTCAAGCTGAGCCACGCCGGACTAGTGATGTCAACCGCGAAAGCGGAACTGAAAGCGCTAACCAACGTTGGCTCCAGCGCATTGTTCGGCTGTTCCGCGGGAACTAGAGATAGAGGTACCATCGACCTTAAGAAGCGGGATCGAACCCGAACACTCGTAGCTCTTGGTGGCAGCGGCAGGCCTTCGCGATGCGCGCGGCCCACGCGATAGCCTCTT
>DASZFO010000137.1 GCA_035939775.1 Pirellulales bacterium
GATGACGGTCTGGACGACCGGAGGCGCGGTCCCCGGCGTGATCGCCCGCAAACCGATTCACCTGCTTACCGAAGAGGAGCGGAAACAGGTTCCCAAGATCAAAGACCTGTGGCTCGACATCGGAACCAAAGACAAAGCGGAGGCCGAGGGGTTGGTTCGCGTCGGCGACCCGGTGACGTTCCAGCTTGGTTTTCAGCCAATGCGAAACAACCTGGCCAATTCGCCGGCGATGGACGACAAATGTGGCTTGTGGGTGGTGATCGAGGCGCTGCGGAGGGCCAGCTTGAAGAAGCTCAATTGCGCGCTCTTCGCCGTCTCGACGGTGCAGGAAGAAATTGGCCTGCGCGGCGCGCAGACGAGCGCCTTCGGCATCGATCCGCAAGTTGGGATTGCCGTCGACGTCACCCATGCCACCGATTGCCCGACGGTCGACAAGAAGCAAGAGGGCGATATCGTGCTCGGCAAGGGACCGGTGATCTATCGGGGCCCGAATATGAACCCGGTTGTCGTCGATCGCCTGATCGAGACGGCCAAAGCCGGAGAAGTTCCCTTCCAACTTGCCGCCAGCGGCCGAGCGACTGGAACCGACGCCAACGCCTTGCAAGTCGCACGGGCCGGAGTTGCGACGGGGCTGGTGAGCATTCCGAACCGTTACATGCACAGTGCCGTCGAGACGATCTCCCTCCACGACATCGACCGCGCGGCCGATCTGCTCGCCGGCTTCGCCCTGCGGCTGACGGGAGTGGAGAGCTTTACGCCCTGAGCCATCCGGCGTTCCCTACAATTCGTCGGCCGCGCGCAACCACGGCGTGACGGTCAGCGTGTACGAGTGGATCTCATTCGCGCTGAAATAGAGATCGATCTCGCGCCGAGCGGCCTCCGGCCCGTCCGAGGCGTGGATGAGATTCATCTGGCGGCTCGAGCTGTAGTCGCCGCGAATCGTTCCGGCGACGGCTTTCAACCCGCTCGTTGCCCCGAGCATCTCGCGCACCACGCGGATCGCTTCCAGCCCCTCGACGACTGCCACGATCACTGGGCTGGCCGTGATGAATTTCTCCAGGGCCAGGTAGAACGGCTTGTTGACGTGCTCGGCGTAGTGCTGCCGCGACAGCTCAGGCGTCACCGGCAGCATTTTCATCGCGACGACGTTGAGCCCCTTGTCTTCGAAACGCGTCAACACGCGGCCAACCAGGCGCCGCTGAATGCAATCCGGCTTGAACAGAATGAATGTTTGTTCCATGGCCCTTTCAATCTCCCCACCATTGAAAGACGGCGATTTTATCGCGTCGAGAATGCGAAGGATAGGGGACTCGCAGCGAGACTAACGCGCCGGCCGGGCGCGCCGAACGGCTGATAGCGTCCGAGAACGTTAAGCTCGGTGGACTGTATCGGGTTCGGCTCATCGGATGGATTGACGACGATTTGCCGCCGATACGGGAGATTAGCGGAAAATTATCGTGGACTTTTCCTGCTTCGGCGCATGGCGGATCAGGCGGTGTTCGAGCCGTGCCCACAACCCCTCGCACAAGGATGGCAAGTGATGGTGCGGAAATCAGCTTACCTGTGGATCCTCTCACCGCTGGCCTTGCTTTGGCCGGCCTCGGCCGTCGCGGTTGGGCAGGATGTGACCAGTAGTTCCCCCGTGGCGATGAGCTACGCGGGCGATACGCCTCCGGCCCCGGATGCCAAGGCGCCCGAAGCCCCAGCCGCTCCGGCTCCGGCCGCGGCCCCAGCTCCCGCGGCCGATGCCGCCGCAAGCTGCGGCTGCAATGGCGGCGGCGACGATTGCTGCAAGCTCACTTGCCCCGATCAAACCGTCAAGCACTTGTTCGAGAATAATTGCTGGCTCAAGTGCCACGATGTCACGGTCACGGGCTGGATCGAGGCCGGCTACGCCACGCACGACGGTCAGCGGAACCCGGACGGCTTCAACGGTCCCGACGGATTCAACGACCGGGACGACGAGTTCCAGATGAACCAGTTCTACACGGTCATTCAGAAGGCCCTGAAGGACAACGACTGCTGCTGGGACTGGGGCTACGATGTCGATCTGCTCTACGGCACCGATTATCGTTATCCGGTCGAAAAGGGACTGGATGCCAACGACAACGGCATTCCCCGCTGGAACAGCGACCCGCGGAAGTTCTACGGGTTGTCCATGCCGCAAGCCTACTTGCAATTCGGCACCAGCAAGCTGTCGTACAAGGTCGGTCACTGGTACACGCTGCTGGGCAATGAAGTCGTGCCGGCGATCGGCAACGTGTTCTACAGCCACACCTACACCTTCCTGTATGCCTATCCGTTCACGCACACAGGCGTGTTGGCCACCTTCACACCGAACGACCAGTTGACGATCGTCAACGGCATCGACGAGGGCTGGGATACTTTCAACGACACGGATGAGAACGTCGGCTACACCGGCCAGCTCGTGTTCACCGCCAAGGACAAGCACACCACGTTGACCTACTCGTGGCAGTACAGCAACGAGCCGATCGTCAGCGGCGGCAACCCCGGCGGCGACCCGAACGCTCGTGAAGGCCGGTTCGTGCAGAGCATCGTGCTCG
>DASZFO010000138.1 GCA_035939775.1 Pirellulales bacterium
CCGTATTGACCGACTAGGTCAGAAGCCAGAACGACATCGGCCCCCACGCGCGCGATGATGAGCGCATTGTCCAGCCGCTGCGCCGGTGGGCTGCCGGCGGGTGGCGTGAAGGGCCGGTTCGAATTGGCATCCGGCCCTTGCTGGGGCCCCGGCCCGCCGGCCCAATTCACCGGCTGACGCACCGGCATCGGCTGAGTCGGCGCTTGGGGAATGTTATCGAACTGCCGGGCGACTCGCGGATCGATGCCGGGATTGATTCCTTGATCGATGGCCGGGTCGGGCGCTTGTCCGCGCACCTGACTGGCGGGATTCAAAACTTGCTGCGCGGTTCCAGGCTGGAGCAGGATCGCTCCCACCAGCACCAGCGTTAAGCCGAAGATGGTTGGATAATGAGCGCGTGGCACGGGCGAGACGTCCGATGTCAGAGTTCGGCCCCGTTAGCCCCGTCGCTTGCGACGGGATGGGCGCCTTAGTATGAATTGAATGGGCAAGCGTAGCAGCGCGCGAAAAGCATTGCGACGAGACGAGCGACCTGCCGCGGAAGGTGCCCTGCATTGCGCACCTTCCGCGGGGGCGGAAGTATAGAAGGGCTTCAGTTCGGCTGCAACACCGATTTGATGGTCGCCGCCAGCCGCTCGAAGTCTCCAACCCCCTTGTCCAGAGGTAGATAGGCGCTGCGATCATCGACGATCCGCAGCCGCCCTGGCTTCGATTTGGCCAGTTCCTCGATTCGGCGGCGACTTCGATAGTCGAACACCACGAACCCCTCCTCGCGGCGGATCGCCTCGATTTGCCAGTCTGCCGCCGTGATGCGCAATTCGGCCTGCTCGATCAACCGCCCGACCGCCGCCGGCCAAGGTCCGAATCGATCGATCATTTCGGCTGTGAGATCGGCCAATTCATCGGTCGCGGCGACCCGCGCCAGCCGGCGATAGAGATCGATCTTCAACCGCATGTCGGGCACGTAAGCCGGCGGGATGAACGCCTCGCCCGGCAGATCGACGTGTACCTCGAGTACCTTCTTTGGCGCCATCTGTTGCAACCGGCGAACCGCCTGCTCGAGCAATTGGCAATACAACTCGTAGCCGACGACCGCGATGTGTCCGCTTTGCTGAGTTCCCAGGATATTTCCCGCGCCGCGGATTTCGAGATCGCGCATGGCGATCGCGAAACCGGCCCCCATGTCGCTAAATTCCTCGATCGCCCGCAGCCGTCGCACGGAAGTCCCCGAAATGTACTTATTGGGATCGAGCAGCAGATAACAATAGGCGCGATGCTTATAGCGCCCAACGCGGCCGCGCAATTGATGCAAATCGGCCAGCCCGTAGCGATCGGCTTCGTCGATGAAAATCGTATTGGCGTTCGGGATATCCAGCCCACTCTCGACAATCGTCGTCGCCAGCAACAGATCGAACTGGTGGTCCACGAACTCCAGCATCACCTCTTCCAATTCCCCCTCAGGCATTTGACCGTGACCGATACGGACGCGGGTCTCGGGAACGATGCGCTGCAATTTGGCCGCGACCAGATGGATGTCGTTGATTCGGTTGTGGACGAAGAAGATCTGCCCGTTGCGATTCAGCTCGCGAAGCACGGCGTGGCGGATTAGCTCCTCGTCGAATCGTGTCACGCGCGTCTCGACCGCCAGACGGTCCTCGGGAGGCGTTTCGAGGTTTGAGATGTCGCGCAGTCCCAAAAGCGACATGTGAAGCGTGCGCGGGATCGGCGTGGCGGTCATGGTGAGCACGTCGATCGTCTCCCGCAGCGCCTTCAGGCGCTCCTTGACCTCAACGCCGAATCGCTGCTCTTCGTCGATGACCACCAGGCCAAGATTCGCGAACGCCACGTCGGCCTGAGCGAGCCGATGCGTGCCAATCACCACGTCGATCGATCCCGATTTGAGTCCTTTGATGATCCCCGATTGCTCTTTGCCCGTGCAGAATCGGCTGAGGGCGGCGATCTGAAAAGGAAACTCGGCCATCCGTTCGGTGAACGTGCGGCGGTGCTGCTCGCAGAGGATCGTGGTCGGCACCAGCACGGCAACCTGAAAGCCGGACTCGATCGCCTTGAACGCCGCCCGCATCGCCACCTCGGTCTTGCCGTAGCCGACGTCGCCGCAGAGCAGCCGGTCCATGGGCCGGGCAAGGTGCATGTCGCGCTTGATCGCCGCGATAGCGCTTAGCTGATCGGTCGTCTCGCGATACGGAAAAGCGGCGTCGAACTCCTGTTGCCACTGTGTATCCAGGGGAAAACGAATCCCCGGCCGCGACGAGCGAACCGCCTGCATCCGCAGCATGTCAGCCGCCAGATCGGTCACGGCCGCGCTGGCCGCCTCTTTTTGCTTGACCCACAGCTTGCCGCCGATTCGAGCCAGGCTCGGTCGCGACTTGCTCCCGCCGACATATTTCTGCACCAGCTCGATGTTCGCCGCCGGAACGTAAATCTTCGTCCCGCCGTGGAATTCGAGTTCCAGATGCTCCTCGACCTGATCGTCTTTCTCCAGCAGCTTCAGACCGCGATACTTGCCGATGCCGTGCGCCAGATGAACGATGAAATCCCCCTCGCGCAGATCGAGAAAGCTATCGACGACTCGGCTCAGCCGCCGCTGAGAAGGGCGATTCAACTCGCTGCGATGAAACAGTTCGCCGCCGCTTACCAGCACCAGCCTCCGCGAAACGAGCCGGAAGCCGGCTTGCAATCGCCCCACGACGAACCCGAGGCGGCCGTCGGCCGCTAGCCGCGTCGCGCCGAAGATTTCTCGCAACCGTTCGATCTCGGCTTCCGTCTGGCAGACGATGATCACCTCATGTCCGCCGCCCGCAGAATCCAGCTCGTCCCGGACCTTGCCGATGTCACCGGAAAACCGTTCAACGCTCTCGATTCGCAACTGGCAAGTGGCTTCGAACGTGCCGCCGGAGACGGCCGCCGCCGTAACCGACGGAAAGCGATAGATTTCTTTGAGCACGTCGGTTGTCGCGTGGAAATCTTGCGGACGCTCGGCGCGGCGCAGATAGTTTTTGGCTTCCTCCTGAATTTCATCCGGCTCTACGAGCAGAATCCAGGATCGCGCGGGGAGATGGCTTGTGAGTTGATCGCGGTGCTCGGCGCTCGGCTTGAGGATCGTGATTTCGAGTGAGTCGAGCGATTTGAGGCTGCGCTGACTGGAGACCTCAAACTGGCGAATCGATTCCACCTGGTCGCCGAAGAATTCGATCCGCGCCGGTTCGTCCCAATCGGGAGCGAACACATCGACGATTCCTCCGCGCAGCGAAAACTCGCCGGGAAGCTGCACCGCCGGCGTGTTTTGAAAGCCGCTGGCGGTGAACCAACCGAGCAACTCCGCCACGGTGACCGATTCGCCGACGGTGATTCGCCGCGTTTGGGCCGCGAGCAGCTTGCGCGATGGGACCGGTTGCAACAGACTTTGAATGCTCGTGACGAGCAGTCGAGGGCGCTCGGCCGAATCGCCGGCAAGCAGCTTGAGCACGCGAAGGCGATCGCCGTGAATCTGGTCGTCGATCGCGTGCTCCGCCGCGGCCGTTTCCCATGCCGGCAGCCGTTCGGTCAGAGTCGTCGTGAAGAGCGCCAGATCATCGTAGAGCGTGTCGATGTCCGCCGGGCGCGGACAAACGACCACCAGCAATTCGGGAGCGTCCGCTTCAAGCGCCGCCGCCGACAGCGCGCAGCTCGAGCCCCAGATTCCGCCCAAAGTGGCTCCGTGGCCTGCTTTGAGGCTGGCCACGACCTCCGCGAAACCCGGCTCGTCGTGCAATGCGTCGGCCAGTTCGAGCAGCCGGCCGGCGACGTCATTTTCCGTCGGCGATGCTGCCATGCTCCTTCAAAAAAGTATCTCTATCGATTGTATCCATCCGCCAAAGAGTGCATGACCCCGTATACCGCTCGTGGCCGACGCTGCCAGCGTCGGTGCGGACGCTAGCAACGTCCGCTACGCACTATTCCGCAGGATCAAGAAGGCTGTGGCCCTGCTCGGCTTCGACTTCGACTTCGTGCATCACCTCAGCCACCTCGCGTCGGCTGGCCAAATAATAGCAGACTCCGACGAAAGCGACGACGAGCATGACGATTCGATACGCCAACGAGACCAGTGCCCCCACGCCCCCGACGCCAACTCCTCCGATCGCTTGCGGCACGTTTCGATAGAGGAACTCGTAAGCCGCTTCGACGGCGCCCAGTCCATTCAACGGCAATGGAATCACGTTCACAATCGTCGCCAGCGGCACAATGATCATGTGCGCGGTCAGCGAGGGATGGTTTTCGATCAGCCCCGCCGAGACAAGGTAGAACGCGACCGCGAATAGCCATTGGGCGAAAACGGTAACGCCCAGCGCGAGCGCCATCACCCAAACCTTGCTGCGAAATCGGCGGACAGCGGCGATCAGCCGCTCGCAGATCGGACCGATTCTCGGAATTCGAGCCAGCCAGCGCTCGATTCGATGCCACAGGGAATCGGGCAGCAGCATGAGCGCGGCGGCCGCGAATCCCCCGGCGGCCGTGCACGTGAATGTGGCTCGATAGATCATCCGCATCGTTTCGCTCGATTCGGTCACCCAGGCGCCGCTTGCTAGGATCGAACCTGTAGCCAAGAGAAAAACGCCGAACAAGCCGATGAGCCGATCCACCACGACCGTTGCTACGGCTTCCGCGCGGTGACCATGCAGGTCGCGGGCGACAAAGACCGCCTTGAATAAATCTCCGCCGACAGCTCCGAACGAGATAAAATTCAGCAGGTAGCCGAGAAAACCCAACCGCAGCGCCTCCCGCAGGCGGAATGGCAGCCCCAACGCTCGAATCAGCCAATGCCAGCGCACGATCGTGAGCGTCACGGCCGTGAGCGTAAGTCCGAGCGCGGCCGCCAGCAAATCCCACTGCTTTGGACTGTTCCAGAATTTTGGGAAGCTATCGTCCTTGTATATTTTGACGCTCAGATACCCGAGAATCGCCAACGGGACGCCCCACTTAAGCAATTGAACGGCGAGCGTTTTGGCGGTGCGTGTCAAAGTGGGGTTGTCGGTCTGAGATGAATTGCGGCCTTCGCTCTGGAGTCCGTTTGGCATCCGCGAAACGCACGCTAGCGTCGGCCGGGCTTCAGCCGTTCTTGACAGCCTGCGACGACCGTGATAGCTTCTTCTATTCGCGCCAGCGTGAGGCGAATCCGTGACGGAAGCTGAGCGCAATCATGCTCGGCATGTCAAATCTAGCACTCGCAGCCGATTTGACCAAGCACGAATTTATCGGGGGGATTAGCTCAATTGGGAGAGCGTCTGGCTGGCAGCCAGAAGGTCAGGGGTTCAAATCCCCTATCCTCCATTCGCTAACGAAGAGGGGCGCGAGTCGTTTGGAGACGAGTCGCGCCCCTTTTTAATTGCCGCCAGACACGCGTCGCCCGACCGAAATCCTATTCTTGCTCCTACTCCTCGTCTGAGTCACGTTCCAAATCTTACTGCCGCCCTTTCCGCCGCGCCGCCTACCACCTTTCGGCTCGAGCGACATGCGTGTTGCAGCGGAGGGCGAGTAAGATGAAGAGTAGAATTACGATTGGGAAGAGGATTAAGAGCAAGACGGGGAGTTAAAAGTTCGAGGCATCCGCCCAGATCCATAAGCTACGCTTGCGATGGTGGAACATTCTCAAGCGTGGGACTGGACATGCAAGCGGCGAGCGCGGCGACTGGCTTTGAACGGCTCACGCCGCGGCAGGCGCGAGTGGTGCTGGCGGTTGTGGCGGCGGTGACGCTGTTTTTTGTCGCCATCTCGCTCTCGCCGCTGGCCAGCGGGTTTGCCGATGCGCCGAGCCGCGGGGTTAGCGATATCGAATTGTACAAGGCGGAGGTCGCGCGGATTCAAGGGGGCGAAGGGTATTACGACGCGGCCGCGAAGGAACTCACGACGCGCGGGTATCCCACTCGCAGTGTTTTCAATTGGCGGCCGCCGTTGCCGGTGTGGCTTTTGGGCATCTTGCCCGACCCGCAAATCGGCAGGTGGGCGCTTGGCGTGCTGGCGCTTGGCGGCATTCTGGTGGCCACTCAGTTCGTCGCGCGCGACCAAGGCGTGCGATGCGGCCTAGTGTGCGGTTCGTGGATGGCTGGCGCGCTGTTGCCCTGCTTTCTTGACAATCTCTTCGTCATGCACGAACTTTGGGCCGGCGCGCTCATTTTACTTTCAGTGCTCGCTTATGGCGCCAACCGCCCGGCTTGGGGCGTCGCGGCCGGTATCCTCGCGCTCTTATTCCGCGAACTTGCCGCGCCCTACTGTGGGCTGTGTTTCGTGCTGGCCATTCGCGAGCGACGGCGAAGAGAGGCTTGTGTTTGGCTTATTGGAGCGGCGGTTTACGCGCTTGGATATGCCGCCCATATTGCGCAAGTGCTGCCGCGGATCGCGCCCGATGCGCATGCACATGCTGAGGGTTGGCTCTGCCTCGGCGGCGCCCCATTCGTGATTTCGCTCGCGCAAATGAATGCGTTTTTGCTCCTGCTCCCGCAATGGATCACGGCGATCTTTCTGGCGATGGCCCTGTTAGGCTTCGCCGGCTGGACGGCCCCCTGGGGTGCACGTGCGGCCTTGGCTGCGAGCATGTATTTGGCGCTGTTCGCGGCGATTGGACAACCGTTTAATCAGTATTGGGGCGCGCTGGTTGCGCCGCTGTTGTGCCTTGGCATCGCGCAAGCTCCGAGCGCGCTGACGACGCTATGGCGGCGCGCAATTGCAGTCGAATCGAACGCGGCGACATTGCCAGCTCACGCGTCCTGAGGCGGATCGCATACCTGCGCTAGCAGCGTCGGTTTTGCGTCATTCTTCAGCCGGCGACTCGCGCTCAACGCGCCTCTGCAACGATTCCAACTGGCGGCGGCGAACATTTTCCGCGGCGGTCGGGTCGAATTGGATCGACTCGCCAAACAGAAAGCTCAGTTGCCCAGCCGCAGCTTGCCGACTACCCAAATCCGCTCGGTCGAGCAGGATTAGCCACGCGCGATGATCCGACATCAATTCGTTCGCGACTGCGTCGGATCGGTCCTCGTCATCGGTGTCCGCTGGATTGACGAGTTGTTGAACTCTCGACCATTGCTCGAAATCCAGCCGGCGATGATCGAGGCTGCGCAAATACGGGATCACCGTCGGCGCGGCGGCCCGCAATTCCCGCTCCGCCCGTTGCCGATCGGCGAAATGGTCGCTCGCCAGATCCGCCACGAGTGCTCCCCAGCTTTGCAGGTTCTCGGGCCGATATTCGGCTGCCGTGCGCAACATCTGGGCTTCAATCGATTGGGCCGTCTCCGCCAACCGCCAATCGGGCCGGAACATCGCCAATAGCGGCAGAAGGTGCCGGCGGCACAATTCGGGTTCCGCCAGCAGGAGGTGCCACAACGAGGGTCCCTTGAGCTGGCGAATCAACCCGCGGTCGCTGACGCTCAGCGTGAGCATTCCATCCTTCGGCTGGCAGAATTCAATTGCTGGCCCCGTCTTGGCGTCTGGCGTCGGTCGGAGGGCAATCGTAAATTGCTGGCCTTCGAGCACCTCGACCGTCAGTTGCTCTCCGCCGGCAGCGAGTTCGTACTGAATCGTGGCGTCCTGATCGGCGTTGGTGCTAAGCTGCAGCTTCTCGCGCCGGCTGGCGCCCAAATCCGATGACGTTTCCCGTTCGACCATTGCCTCGTTGGCAAATGCTTGAAGCCGTCCGCCACATACAAAGAAACGGACCGATTGCAATTCTGGCCGTTGTGAGAGATTCGGAAGCCGCTCGCGAGGATTAGCGTCCTCGGCGATCGAAGAAGTCACGACCAAACAAAAGCCGCACCAGACGAGAGCGCGCATCGCCGATCGCATAACTGACATCCTCCTTTACCGCCGCATTCGCGCCGAGTAAAGCAAACCGGTGCGATTCGGCCATCGAGCGACCACGTTACGACAAAAGCTGTTCCGCGTCCGCCGGGTCGCCTGCGGAATCCGCGGTCGCGGGATGGGACGCTTAAAAGCGATCAGCTCGAAACAATTCTCCAAGGCCGATTCCGTGATCTTGGCAAACCGCTTCGCATCAATCGGAGAGAATCGGTTCTGGATGTCTCCCAGCTAACGCTTGTTAGGGCGATGAGTCTCGTGTTCCTAGCAATGATTATACCAAAGCCGCCAAAACGGGCCTACAGAAATGTGCGCGAAGTCATTGCCATGCCAGATATTTGGCCCATTTCTCGATCATTTCGGCAGCGATTGTCGGATAATAGCATTGCGCAGATTCGCAGCATGGCCAGCCCGCGCGCGCAGCACAGGCGGCTGCCAGCAAGTTTTGAGATGGCTCGCGGCGCTTGCAAGCGGAGCGCGATTCACTCATTTTGACTGCCCACTTCCGACTTTTGAGCCTTTGCCGGCACGTCTGGGTTTTCGCCACTGCTCTCTTCCTGAATCATGGCCTTGCCGCGCCGATTGATCCAGAAAATCACGATTGCCGCGACGATCGCCGACACCACCGCGACCGTGATCACGACCTCGACATGACGAATCCCATTCCAAATCTGCTTGCCGTAGAAATAAGTCAAACCGAAAAACAGGCTAATCACGGATATTGCGCAGCAGATGTCGGTGATCAGAAACCGCAGATACGGGACTCGCAACACGCCGGCGGCAAAATAGACGGGCGACCGCAAGCCGACTAGAAATCGGGTCAGCAGGATCATTTTCGCCCCGTGCTTCTTGAGCAATCGTTCGATTTGTTTCTCGCGATTGGCGTTGAACAAGCGCGCCCAATAGGGGTGCCTTTCGAGGATGCCAGCCCCAAATCGCCGGCCGATCAGATACATCGCGCTGTCGCCCGCGATCGCGCCAACCAAGCAAGCGGCAAGCGCTCCCCACGGGTCGAGCACTCCCCGAGCCGCGGCGACCCCTGCGGCGATGATCGCCACCTCCTCGGGAAGCGGCAGCCCGCAGCCGGTGAGGATCAAGAACACCGTGATCCCCAAATAGCCATAACTTGCCGGATCCTGAAACATCGGGTGGATCGCCGATTGAGTTTTGAGCGTCGAGACGCGAAGCCCGCTATTCTATTACTCCCGCAGTAATTTCCAATCGGTTTCAGGCAATCCGAACACGCGGATATCGACCGATCCGACTTTCGCGCCGGGCACGACAAGCACCGCCCCCAATCCCTGATGCGTGCGGCAATACTCAAGAGCTGGCTCAATTCCCATGACGAAAAACGCCGTGGAGAGGGCATCCGCCTCAGCGGCCGTCGGGGCCAGCACCGTCGTCGAGAGCATGCCTTCGGCCGGGTGACCGGTGCGAGGATCGAGAATGTGCCCGTACCGGCGCCCCTCGTGATAGAAGAACTGCTTGCCCGATCCCGATGTCCCGAGCGCTCGATTTCGCAGGCGAATCTCTCCCAGCCGTTCCGCAGGCCGCAGCGGATCGCGCAGCCCGACCCACCAGCCTTCGCCGGCCATCATCCCATGCGAGCCGCGGGCCAACAGACTGCTCTGTCCGCCGTGCAACATGAAATCCGAGACTCCCCGAGCTTCGAGCAATTCGCCGCAGCGGTCGAGCGCGTAACCTTTGCCAATGCTGCCGAGATTGATTTCAATTCCACATTTCAGGAAGCGGAACGTTCTTCGCTCGTCGTCGAAGGCCAAATGCTGGCTCCCCACGCGCGTCAACGCGGGAGCAAGTTCTTCGTCGCTCGGCATCTGGCCGGCGCGGCGGTAGAACCCCCAGACCTTCGAGAGCGGCCCGCTAGTGATGTCGTACGCCCCCTCAGTGCGGCGATGGAGTTTATGTGCAAAACGGAGCAATTCGAATAGCCTTGGCTCGACCTCCGCTTCGCGTTCGAACGCCGCACGATTCAAGCGGCTTACCTCGCTATGCTCGCGAAAGACCGTGAGCTGGTCCTCGAGCCGATCGACCAGATCGAGGGCCGCGACGGCCAATTCGGTCCCATCGGCATACTGACCGGCGTTGAGCAACACCTCGAACTCGCAGGCCATCGCTCGACGGCCGACGCGAAGAAGAAACGTCTGCTGTGCGGCGACTGACGATCGAGAAACCTCGGCGGCGGGACCGGTCGGCAGCGATTGTGCCGCGCCGTCCAGCGCCTCGGCGGCGGCACGGCCTTGCAAGAACGCTCGTCGGCTGCTCTTTCGCTGCGGTGGCATGGCAGAAACATTATATCCCGCTTGATGGCCCCGCGTCGGCAGCAGATAATTGGAAGTCGCCAGTAGGCAGTAGGCGGTGGTTAGCCCCGTCGCTTGCGACGGGATGGCCGCGCCGAGTGATGCAACTCAAGAATCCCATGTCAATCCGCAGAAATCTCTGCCGCGCCGCGCTGGCCCTCTTGATCACGGCGACGATGGTCGGCGAGCACTGGCTCGCGGCCGAAGGACCGGCGGATTCCGGCAAACGCCGAGCGTTGCCCCCTAAGTGGAACCAAAGCACGCTCGACAAATTCTTTCCCGACCCTCGGGCGACGCTCGAAGGAGAACGACCTGCTTTCGGCAATACTTCCGGAGCCGCCACTAACAAGTCGCATACCGACGACGGCGGTGCAGCGGGCAATACGGCCGACTCCGCGATACCGCTCGCGACCGGCGACTTCGCCTGGTCGAAGCTGATCGCTCCTGAGTCGCTCGTCGATGAAATCAAGTCGTATCCAAGTCTCGTGAAAGCGGATGTCAAGAGCCCGAGCGACTTCAAAGGGGGCGGCTTCAAACGGGCCCGACGAGATTTCAGCATGCTGGCCGTGGCGTTCGCGGTGATCGCCGAATACGACGGGGAAGTGCGTTGGAAGAACCAGGCGGCGGTGGCCCGCGACCTGTTCGCCCGCGCCGGGTTTAACTGCAAAGCCGCCACCGATCAAACCTTCAGCGAATCGAAGGCCCGTGCCGACGATCTGGCGGCCTTGATCCGCGGCGAGTCATTGCCTGCATCTGCGAATCCGGAACCAAAGATCGAGTGGCCCAAAGTGGCGAACCGCCCGCCATTGATGAGTCGGTTGGAGCTGGCCCAGCAAAATCGCCTCGCAGTTTGGACGGCGAATCCGGGAGACTTCGCCAAGAACCTCGACGGCATCTCTCGGGAAGCTCAGATCGTCGCAGTGCTGGCGGAGGTGATCCAACGCGACGGATTCGAATTCACCGATGATGGCAATTACAAAGGCTTCGCCCGCGACTTGCAGAAGCATGCGCTCGAGATCGCCGAAGCGGCAAGGGTGAAAAACTTCGACCAAGCCCGCCTCGCCGCCGGCGAACTCGCCAAAGCCTGCAGCAACTGCCACGGCAGCTTCCGGCAATAAGACTACTCTCGCTCACGGCGCTTACGGCTGGGGGCGGCGGCTAGACGCTTGCCGCTGGTCGATTTGACCATCGGCAGCATGCCGTTGGCGCCGGGCACGTGGAACGTCTTCACGTCGATCAGCTCGGCCAGATTCGCTGCCGCCAGTTCGCGGCCCGAGACGTAACGTCCCGCAGCGATCCAGGCGTTAACCTCGCTGTCGGCGACGCCGAACAGCTCGCCCAGCAGGTGGTCCATCTCCCCTTCGAGCGTGCCAAAGTGGCGCGCCCATTCGGCTGCTTCCGCCAGGCCGACATGCTCTTCGCTCTGCCATTTCATTGGATGGAACAGCAGGATGCTAAACGGCGTGACGAGCCGCCGTTTGCAGGCCGCAAAGGGCCACAGTGCGGCCGAGGAACATTCCCCGGTGACGATTCCCGTCGCTCGAATCCGCCTGAGCAACATGATCGAAACCATCGACATGGCGCAATACGGACTGCCGCCGGGGGAGTCGAAATACAGGGTGCATTCGCCGCCGGGCTCGATCGAGAGCAGCTTGTCGGTCAGATCGGCTTCGTTGTCGGTCAGATCGCCGACGAAGGCGATTTCAATCGGCCCTTGGCGCTGTTCGTCTTCCATCCGTTGGTTCCCGAGTGTGCGCAAATCCGCAGCTTGTCGTATCACGCGAATCGAACCGCTCGCGATCGTCTTCAACTACAAACTTTGTCGAAAATTCGGAGCGGACTGTCAAACCGTTCCATGCTCCAACCTTAACTTGGATCAAGGTCGACAGCAAGCGAAATGCGTGAAAAGACCTGCCGTTGGCGACGTTTTCCATCGCTGATTCAACTCATTGTTATAGGTCGTGGCTTTCTGGTCAATCCAAAGGCAGTATAATGGGTTACGTATGCTGGCACGTGGTGCGCAGCACGTGCCGCACAATCGGAACCTCCCTTTGTGGTTTGCGTTGAAAACTGAACGGGTAGCCGCAGATTGGTGGGAAGATGGGGATTCGGTTTCTTTGTCCCGGCGGCCATAAGCTGAACGTAAAGTCGTTCCTGGCCGGCAAGCGCGGCATCTGCCCTCATTGCGGCGCGAAATTCGAAATCCCGTTTGAATCGGTTGCAAAAGCGCCGCCGCCCCCAACTGCGAGCGCCGTCGCGGCCGCCAGCATCGACAAATCTGCCGCGGCGGCGGCGACAAAAGCATTTGTCTCTTCGCCCATCGCCGCAAAAACGGTGGTGGCGACGCCGAGCGCTCCACAATCGCCGTTGGCTCCGGTTGTTTCTTCGACCGTGATTGCCTCTCCGACGATCGAGCCGAGCCATGGCGCCGCGCCCTCGCCGGCAACCAGCCCCGCAGCTTCAGCCACTGGGGCGGCGGCGGTTGCAATCAAGCCGACGGCACCGCAAGTTGTCGTGCCAACGACGGCGCCAACGCAGGCCGATCCATTGGCCGAAGCCCCCAGCGCAGTTTGGTACGTGCGGACGAGTGCCGGTGGACAATTCGGTCCGGCGCGTGGTGACATGGTGCGGCAGTGGTTGGACGAGCGCCGCATTGGTCCGGACTATCTTGTCTGGCGCGAGGGGTGGCCTGAATGGAAGCGAGCATCCGCCGTGTTTGCAAAGCTAGCGGCCGTTGGTCCGGCGATTCCGGGCGCGCCTAAGACGCCTGCTCCAACGGAGCCGGCTCCGCCAATGGATGATGATTGGGTTGACGCGATCGTCGAGAGCCAACCGATGACGCTTCATCGGCCGAAACCGAAGGCGCGTCCGGACAACAATCTGCGATTGATTATCGGCATCGTGTTGATCCTGATCTGCATCGTATTGGCGATCGTGCTTTTTTTGATCGTACAGAATCAGAGGGGCAACGAATCGGCGGTTCGAGATTCCGCCGCGATCGAGGCCCGCGTGGGATCGACGGAACTCAAGACACGAGAAATCGGAGGAATCCTGTGAATTTCCATAGTCAAAGTGCGACCCGGGCGTTGTGCGTCGTGGTTGCGGCCGCATTTATCTTCGGCGCCGCCTCAAAATCCGTCACGGCCGACGACAAAGCCGATCCCAAGCCGAATCCGACGATCGATCTGGCCGACGGAAAAATCCTCCTCACCGCTCCCCAGAGCTGGGCGCGCAAAACCCCGCGCGTGCGAATCATCGAGCATGAATTCGCCGTTCCAGTTTCGAAGGGAGACAAGGAGGACGGCCGCGTCACCGTGATGGGTGCCGGCGGAACCGTCGAGGCCAATCTTGATCGCTGGATCGCTCAATTCTCGCAGCCCGATGGTTCGGAAACTAAGAACCAAGCTCCGGAAGCGGACCGCAAGAAGACGATCTCCGGCCTCGATGTCCAAATGATCGATCTGTCGGGCACGTTCCGCGACATGCCGCGCCCGTTCGACCCCAACGGCGGCGCCGTTGAACGACCGAACTACCGAATGCTCGCAGCAGTGATCGCCTCACCGACGCTTGGGAACTATTTCATCAAGTTCTACGGTCCCCGGCAGACGGTCAGTGACCACGCCGAAGAGTTCCATAAAATGATCGCGGGTCTTCAAACGAAATAACCTAGTTTCAATCCGATGCATTTTCGTGTGTGAACGGTCGTTGTGTGCGTCGCATCCGTTCACTCCACTTGTCCCTCGCCCATTTTCCCTAGCCCCCAGCACCTTTGAAGATTCAGCAGTTTCTCGATCATCACGGTATCGCGGCGAATCCCTTTGCGGAAGAAGACGCGCAGACCGACCCAGTGTTCAAGGAACACTGCATCGCCAGCATGTACCACCCGGCGTGGGACAAGATTTACGGCGATCCGGCCGAGCCGGCCACCTCGGTCGTGTTTGGCGAGAAAGGTTCGGGCAAAACGGCCTTGCGGCTGCAAATTGCCCAGCACTTGGCCAATTACAATCGCTCTCATCCCAAAGAGCGGCTGTTCGTCATCGACTACGATGACTTCAATCCTTTTCTCGACCGATTTCAGGATCGGCTCGGGGGCCGGCGGCGACGGCTCGACCGAATGCTTGCGGAATGGCGACTTTGGGACCACATGGACGCGATTCTGTCGCTCGGTGTGACACGGCTGACCGACGAAATCCTGGCCGGCCGCGAGCGATTGGCCGACGCCGATTGGCTGCTCGACAGGCATCAGGCCCGCGATTTGTTGCTCTTAGCCGCCTGCTATGACCAATCGCTCAGCGACACCCGAAAGGGACGCTGGCATCGGTTGCGGCGGAAACTTCGTTTCCGCACCTGGTGGGCCCATTGGGATCTGGCCCTGGGTATCGCCGTGACGGTCGCGATATTCGCACTTGTGGTAGGGCTTGGCGATTGGGAATGGCTCACGAAACCTTGGCCATACCTCTTGGCGTTGGTAGGCTGGGGACCGCGGCTGTGGCGGATGTCGAAATGGCTTTGGCAATCGCTGGGAATTGTTCGTCGCGTGCGGGTCGGAAACCTACACCTCAATTCGCTGCGCCAAATCCTGATGAACTTCACTGCGGCGGAGATTGCCGGCCAACCGTTGCCCAACAAACAGCGAACCGACGATCGCTATGAGCTGCTGATCAAGTTTCAGGGGATTCTCCGGGGTTTGGGTTATTCGGGAATCATCGTGCTCGTCGATCGAGTCGACGAGCCGCATTTGATCAACGGCTCGGCCGAAGGGATGAGGGCCCTGCTTTGGCCGATGCTTGACAACAAGTTTCTCAAGCATCCTGGGATGGGCTTCAAGCTCCTTCTGCCAATCGAGTTATCGCGGTTCATCGAGCGCGAGCAACAGGATTTTTTCCAACGCGCTCGGCTCGACAAGCAAAACATGATCCCGTCGCTCGAATGGACCGGCGAGGCGCTCTACGATCTGGCCACTGCACGGGTGCAAGCTTGCGCCAAGCCGGGAGCGAAGCCGACGTTCGGCGAGCTGTTTGATGAATCGGTGAACCAACGGCGACTCGTGGAGGCCCTACGCAGCCTGCGCGTTCCCCGCCATCTGTTCAAATTCATGTACCGCGTGCTCGTGGCGCACTGCAATTCCCACACCGACGACAATCCGTCGTGGCAGATCTCGAGCGAGATGTTCGAGGCCCAGCTTGCGGTCTACCGCAAGGAGCAAGACGCTTTCGATCGCGGAGTCGGCGTCGTGTGAATGGCCGTTGAGTTGCGGCAGGCCGCCCGCAACAGATCAAGCAAATGGACAATGGGTCGCGCAGCGGATGGCTCGGTTAGTTTCAAACGGTTGGCAAGCGCGTCGTTTAACGCCGTTTTATGACCGGCAACTTCTCTTGATCGAAACGCCGGTTCCTGCGACACTTCCACCTCGCACGGTGCCTAGATCGGCTCATCTCGATCGAGGTTCTGCGTCGACGATTGAGCGTGCGCTCCGCGTGGGGCCGCCGGATCATTGAACCCAAGGACGGGAGATCGACCGATGGAACGCTGGGGTTTTGCGGCCGTTTTGGGCAGTCTCGTGGCGATTGGCACAGCCTGCAGCAAATCAGATCCGGCTGCCAACGCCGACGCGCACGGCGAGCATCTCTCTGATGTCGACCGTCTTTCGTCGGGCGTTCGCGAGGAACAATCGGCAACGGACCATAATCAGGCGGAAGCGCCCGACAAGGTCGTACTAAGGTTCTTGGACGCCGCCCGTTCCGGAGACCAAAAGAAGCTATCGCAGTTGATGACCGAGAAAGCCCGCTCGGAGACGACCTCGCAAAACATCAATTTCGAACTCGAATCGTACCAGAACGCGACCTTTGAAGTCGGCGAGACGGAGTATCTTTCTGCCGAAAAGAACACCGCGCACGTCGGCTGCAAGTGGACCGATCACGATGGCGATGCGAGCTTCAGCCATGATGTGATATGGGTCATGCGGAAAGAGGAGCCCGGGTGGCGGGTCGTCGGAATGATCACGAGGCCGTTTCCCGATCAACCGCCGGTCGCTTTCGATTATGAGAATGTGAAGGAGTTAATGAACACGAAGACCGCAATCGAGCAAGAAGCGAAGCGCCGTGCCGAAGAAGAGGAAAAGGAGGCGAGGCGAGCGGCTCATCGGGAGTCATCCGCCAAGTGACGAGTGCTTGCGTTGCGCCAGATGCGCTTGCTAGCAAAATTGTCAGATTTAGAACTTCCAGAACTGGCAGGGACATGAGTTCATTGATGTAAACCATTCACCACGATTGACTTGAGATTCAGTGTGGCAAAGACTCCGGATTCTTCCGGAGTCTTTTTTTTGCGCTTTTGCCCCTAGGCGCTGCCGAATTATGGGCTACATTTGGCGTAACAAACCACGCAGTATTCCCATATAACCGAGACAATACAATTTATTCTCCGGCCGCTTGACAATGGGTCGGTGGATGATAACCTAGCGTCCTAGTCTGTGCATTTACGTCTGTTTGCGTAATCGGTAGAGCTTACAGGGAAGCGACACGATTTTTGCTGATGGACGCCCAGGCACAGACAGCTAGGAGGTCCCTCTCTCGCCTGGCGGCCGTCCCAGGCAAGGGTGAGAAACTTGGGTGGACGGTAGAACTGTAACTTTGTTACGCCAAGTACCTGTAAGTTGGAGGATTCGAGGATGAATCGAACATTGATTTTTGGGGTCGCGATTTTTTTCGCGGTCGTCGGGATCGCCCTGATCGGCGGTTCCAACAAGGCTCTCGCGGGCCATGGCTGCTGCGGCTGCCATAGCTCGTGTGACTGTGGTGGTTGTGGTGGTGGTGGCTGCTGCGGTTGCCATCACCGTCGTCATCATCGTTGCTGCGGCTGCGATGGTTGCTGCGGCTGCTGTGGTGCTGCTGCTCCGGCCTGCGCTGCTGCCCCGGCCTGTGCCGCTCCGGCTGCTCCGAGCTGCGCTGGTGCCGCTCCGAGTTGCGCTGGCGCCGCCCCGGCTGCTCCGGCTCCGCCGGCTGCTGCCGCCCCGGCCCCCCCGGCCCCGCCGGCCCCGGGCAAGTAGTCTGTTAACCAACAGCCGGCGGCCTCCAACCTGTTGGAGGCCGCCGAGCCTGTTTCAAGCCCGGCAGTCGCTGACTCCGGGTGGGTGGAGGTCAGCCCTGAGTCTTCACCTTGCGAAACCTTCTGAAGCCGGATCTCGATTGAGGTCCGGCTTTCTTTTTGCGCAACGGACTGAGCGTTGAACCGCCCTGGGCAGCCCCCCTTTCCCGACGGCGACGCTACCGACTTGCCGGAAAGCCGTACGGGCGCTCGTCGACAGCTTTACACGGGCTTATTCGCGAAACTAAGATACTCTCACCACGGGGCCAGCATACGGGCCGTTTGCCCCTCCCCATCCAAATCCACCCTCTGGCGAGAACTCCCATGAAACGCCGTGCCACTCTGCTGCTTTCGATGTTGCTGCTCTTCCCGTTTGCCGCACGCGCCGGCGAATCGCACATCGAGGACGCGCGGGATCGAGCGACCGGCTGGAGTGTACTGTCGATCAAGCAAGGGGATACCGCGATCAGGCTCGTTCCAAGTGCGGGAGCTAACGTCTTTTCGATCAGCTATAAGGGGACCGAACTGCTCAAATCCCCCAAATCGCTCAAAGATCTGCCTGGATTCAACTTTGGCGTTCCAGTGCTGTACCCGATGCCCAATCGGGTCCGAGACGGTGTCTTCACGTTCGGCGGCCGCGAATACAAGTTCCCGCCAAACAACAACGGCAACTTCCTTCATGGCCTCGTCCATAGCGCCGGCTGGGAGAGAGATGGCAACGAAATCATCGACGGGCATATTTCGGTGAAGATTCCTCTCAAGCTCCGCTTCGAGCCGGGCAGCGACCTTTACAAGCTATTTCCGAACGCCCACACTCTATCGCTGGCGATCGAGGCGCTGGACAACGGCGTGCGTTGGACCTACACGGTCGACAACAGCAACGGGCATAAGCCGGTGCCGTTCGGATTCGCGATCCACCCCTACTTTCTCTATCAAGGGCCGCGGAGCGAAACCTACATCACGATCCCGGCGACCAACCTCATTGAATCGGAAAAGCTGCTGCCGACGGGCAAACTGCTCGATCTGACCGGCTCCAACTGGGACGCGCGGCAACCGAAATCGCTGGAGGGCTTCTTGAGTGACGACGTCTATTTCGGAATGCAATCAAACAAACCGGCGGTAATCGACTTCCGCCAGGCGCGGCTGAAGATCACACTCAACGCGAGCGACGATTTCACCCACCTCGTGCTCT
>DASZFO010000139.1 GCA_035939775.1 Pirellulales bacterium
GCCGTGGCGATGTCGTCCGGTCGTCATACGCGCCCAGCGTCGAGAGCCAAGACGGCTATTCCAACGCGCCGACGACGAGACCGCGGCGTCAACCAGGATTTGTCGACAACGTCGCCCGCCAAATCAGTCCGCCCGAGAGAACCGACTCCTACTACGGCAATCGCCCCCAGCACGCTCGGGTGGCAATGGCTGATCAGAATGGCGCGCCCCATCCGGCCAATGCTCAGCCGCAGATGGATTCGGTAATGCACGGTGGCGAAGAGTTGCCGCCGGGGGCACAGCCGATGCACATGGGCAACGGCGATATGGGTTCACCGGAAGGTGAGTGGAGCGACTCGGATGGTCCGCCGTCAGGCAGTTGCTCCAGTTGCGGAAGTTGCTCGAGTTGCGGCAGTTGCGGCTCATGCGGCTGCCGGCCACTGTGCAGCCTGTTCTGCTGCGGCTGCTGGGATGAATGGCTGCAAGATTTTAGCGCATTCGGCGGCGTGCAGGGTTTCAAGGGACCTGTCGATCAGGGTCTGAACGGCGATTTCGGTTTCCACGAAGGAATCAACTGGGGATCGCCGCTGTGGGACGCGATGGGCATTGGCGCCCAGATCGGCGTCAATGTCGAGCAGAGCGATCTGTCGCGAACGAACGCTTCGGACTTACACCGCAATCAATACTTCTTCACCGCCGGCCTGTTCCATCGTCCCGATTGTGCGTGGGGTTGGCAGGGAGGCTTGGTCTTCGATTATCTCAACGATAGCTTCGTCGACGACTTCACGATCAGCCAGATTCGCGGCGATTTAGGCTACGTGTTCAATTGCCACGAGGTCGGCTTTTGGTTCACGAAAGGAGTCCACGATACGAAGTTCACGACCATTGCCACGACGGACACTGAAATCACGACGAGCACGACCACTTATAAGCCGATCGACCTGTACGCCATCTACTACGGCCACCGCTTCTGCAACGGCGGCGAAGGGCGGATCTGGGGCGGCTTCACCGGCGGCACCGGCGGATTGGTCGGGGCGGACTTCTCGATTCCGATCAGCGACAAGCTGTCGATCGACAGCGGCTTCAACTACGCGATCCCGCATACGGTCGGCAGCAACCAAGTTCCGCCCGAAAGCTGGAATATCTCGATCAGTCTGGTTTGGCATCCTGGCTGCCGAGCGCGCGAAGCCTATTGCAGCCCCTATCGGCCGCTGTTCAACGTAGCCGACAACGGCAGCTTCATGGTCGACCGCCAGTTGCGAAGCACGAGCGTACCTGTTTCGACCGACTAACCCACCGTCTTCCAAGCCGCGGCGTCTTCGCCGTCGAGCCGAAGCGTTAGACATTTGGCGCTTCCGCCGGCTTTGACGAACTCGTCGAGCGGCGTTTCTCGCGGCTCAGAGCCGCGCTCGCGAAGTTGAGCGTGCAGCGCCGGGCAACCGGTGTTGGTCACCACCGTGCGCCCGACGACCACCGCGTTGCACGCGAAACGCCGCGCCTCGCTCTCAACCACTTCGATCAGTTCACCGACGTGCGCGGCTAGAGCGTCGCGGCCGTAACGATCAAACGCTTGCGGATAGTAGATGGCTTGCCCAGGAGCGAGCGGGCAGAAGCACGTGTCCAGATGGTAGTAATACGGATCGACCAACTCCAAAGGAATGACTCGGCAGCCCAGCAGCTCTCCGATCTGCTGATGCCCGCGGGCGGCGCTGCGGATGCGATAGCCGGCAAACAGTGTGTCGCCACAGAACAGCGCGTCCCCCGCTCCTTCAAAGTGCAGATCGTTCGGAACGTGCTCGATCCGAAATCCGGCCGCGCGGAGCCACGCCTCGTCGTGCGGCACTTCTCCTTGCCGCTCGGGATGGCGGAAATGCGCCAGTATGGCCGTGTCGCGGCAGATGAGCGCCGCATTGGCCGTGAAGACCATGTCGGGCAAACCTTCGACAGGCGGCAATAACGAAACATTCGCTCCTGCCAACTGCAGCGCTTGCCGCAATTCCTCCCACTGCCGCCGCGCCGTCGGGTGATCCGATTGCCGCAGCCGGCTCATCCACGGGTTGATCTCGTATTGAATCCCGTAGTAATCCGGCGGGCACATCAGAATCTGCGGTTTCGTGCGGTCGATCATTTCCGTTCCAACTCGCGCAAATCGTCCACAAGCGCCCGCAGGAATGGCTCGACGTCGGTCACCAGCCCGACCGTCTGAAACGACCCTCGATCGTTCAGCTTGATGACCGTCGAAGGATTGATGTCCACGCATGCCACCTTCACCCAAACGGGCAATAGATTCCCGACCGCGATCGAATGCAACGTCGTGGCGATCATCAAGCAAAAAGTTACGTCGCGAATCTTCGCTCGCATCTGGCGCTGCGCCTCGAGGGCGTCGGTGATCACGTCGGGCAGCGGCCCGTCATCGCGAATGCTGCCGGCCAGCAAATAATCCACACCTTGGCGAACGCATTCATACATGATTCCGCTCTTGAGCACCCCTTGCTCGACAGCTTGCCGAATCCCGCCGGCCCGCCGAATGCGATTGATGGCCCGCAGATGATGCTCGTGCCCGGCCTCGGCCAGATCGCCTCGGTCCAGATGCACGCCCAAGCTTGTGCCGAAGAATGATTGCTCGATGTCGTGCGTCGCTAGGGCATTCCCTGCGAACAAGACGCGGAGGTATTTCTTCCGCAGCAACTCGCAAACGTACGGCCCACTGCCCGTGTGAATGATCGCCGGCCCACCGACCAATAGCGACTTGCCCTCTTCGGCGCGGATGCGATACAGCTCTTCCGCGATCTTGCGAATCGCCACTCCCTTCGGCTTTTCGGTCGACACCGGACTGTTCATGAATTCAAACGCCTGTCGTTCGATCGATCGCTCGTGCGGAAAGACCCGCACCCCCGCATGACCGACGACGATCGACATCCCGACGCGCACATCCGTCATCGGAATGCACCGAGCGATAAACTCTTGCCGCGCGCCGCCATCGACCTCCGACCTAGGACCTTCGACCTCCGTTCCTGCCGCCCCATCAACTACAATCCCGCAGTCCATCTCCTGATCGGCGACGGGCGCCCAATGCCCGCCGATCCGGATTTCGGTCCGCTGATTCGTGGTGCTATAGAATCCCTCGGGAAACGCCCCGTCGATATCGGCCGCCTCCAGCATGCAATCGTTCAAGGCGGTCGGCACGGCGCCATGGTCGGCGATTTGCGCGACGATTTCCGAGAGTGTGGATTGGTCCGGCGCCTGAACTTCGACCAGGGCATAGCTCGGATCGCTGCGATCGTGGCCGATGGCGATCCGCTTGATGCGAAACGTCCCCCCACCCGCGGTGATGCAGTCGAGAATCTTCGGCAAGATCAAGCTGTCGATAATATGGCCGCGGATTTCGACCTCTTCCACGTGGCCATCCACGGCAGCTTGATCGGCTTCAGTTTTATGAGTCGTCATGGCAAGGAATTGTACGTCTTGGTCGGGAAATCAGCAAAGGAACAGAGCGAACGGTCTTCGACCCTGAGGCTCAGACCCGTAGTGAGGGAAGGGAGAATGCCATTCCGCAATCCATCTCGTCGTTTCCTCTGTTACCTTCCTGTTCAGGAGTGAAACGACGCCGTGCGCTAGGCAAGTGCGCCGGTCCGCCAGAAATGCTTGCGTCAAGGGACGTGGGAACGGTAGAATCCAACTTGCGTTCGGCGTCCCACCCATCCCAGCGCGAGTGGCCCCGCGGGTCGCTTGGCTCCTTCCGGCGAGAATGCGTCTATGCTCGCGAAGCACCGGCCTTTTGTCGGATTGCTGGCGATCGGGCTTTCAGCGTTGTTGGTCGGCGCTTTGCGTGTTCCGGCTGCATCGTTGCCAAAAGAGAGCGCCGAGACTGGGGACCAGTTCAAGCACGGCAAGTGGCCGTTCTTGCCGCCGACTCGGCCGGCTGTGCCCGACGTTCAAAAAAAGGCCTGGGTGCGGAATCCAATCGATGCGTTTGTCTTGCACAAACTTGAGGCGAAAGGATTGCAGCCTAGCCGCGAGGCCGAAAAGCTCGTGCTGCTGCGGCGGGTGACGTTCGATCTCATCGGACTGCCGCCGACGCCCGAGGAGCAAGCCACCTTCCTGGCGGACGAATCGCCGCGGGCCTATGAAGAGGCCGTCGAGCGGCTGCTCGGTTCGCCGCGCTATGGGGAACGCTGGGCGCAGCATTGGCTCGATTTGGTGCGGTATGCCGAGACCGACGGCTTCAAGGAAGATGCCCACCGGCCGAACGCGCACAAGTATCGCGACTACGTGATCCGCGCATTCAATTGCGATCTGCCGTACGATCGTTTCATTCGCCAACAGCTCGCCGGCGATGAACTGGAGCCGGACAATCCCGAGGCCCTGATCGCGACTGGCTACTGCCGGCTCTATCCGGATGAATACAACGCGGCGGACATCAGGCTTCGGCGGAAGGAGATTCTGGACGATGTGACCGACACGACCGGTCTGGTCGTCCTCGGCCTCACGATGGGCTGCGCCCAGTGCCACAACCACAAATTCGACGACATTTTGCAGACCGACTATTATCGCCTCCAGGCGTTCTTCACGCCGATGCTGCCGCGCGACGACTTGCCCGATGCCACCGTTGCCCAGCGCGAGGAATTCGCGAAGCAGCAGGCCGCCTGGGAAACGGCGACAGCCGGCATCCGTTTACAGATCGAGTCGATCGTGGCGCCCGGCCGCGAAAAGGCGCGCGATCAGGCGCTCATGAAGTTTGACGCCGAAGCGGTCAAGGCAGTCCAGACGCCACCGGCCGAACGGACGGCGATTCAGAAGCAGATCGCTTATCAGGTCGCAAAATACACACGTCCGCTGGAGCAAGCGGCCGCCACGAAACTGGCCGGCGACGAGAAGAAGCGGTACGAAGAATTGCAGGTCGAATTAGCGAAGTTCGATGCAATCAAGCCGCAGCCACTCCCGATGGCGATGGCGATCAGCGATGCGGACGCTCCGCCACCGCCAACTTTTCGCCTGGCCGGCGGCAGCTTGAATCATCCGGCCGAGCAGGTCGAGCCGGGCTTTCCCGAGTTTCTCGGCACGAGCCAAATTGAAATCGCTCCGCCGGCGGGCAATCCCAACAGCACGGGCCGCCGCTCCGCTCTGGCCACTTGGCTGACGCGCAAAGACCATCCACTCACCGCGCGAATCATCGCCAATCGCCTCTGGCAGTATCACTTCGGCCAGGGAATTGTCGCCACGCCCAACGATTTCGGCGCCGCCGGTGAGCCGCCGACGCATCCGGAATTACTCGATTGGCTGGCCGTCGAGCTGATGGATTCGGGCTGGAGCCTCAAGGCGATGCACCGCTTGATGGTCACCTCCGCCACCTACCGTCAATCGGCAATGGTGGAACCGGAGAATGAGTTGCACAAAAAAGCGCGCGGCGTCGATCCGAGCAACAAGCTGCTGTGGCACGCGCGGCGGCAGCGGCTCTCGGGCGAATCGCTTCGTGACGCGATCCTGCAAGTCGGCGGAGATCTCGATTTGCGGATGTATGGCCCCAGCGTGCATCCGGAGTTACCCGACGGCTTGGGCAATTATGCCTGGAAGCCCGATCCGAAATCTGAGGATCGCAATCGTCGGTCGATTTATGTGATCGCCAAACGAAATTTGCGACTCCCGCTGCTCGACGCCTTCGATCTTCCCGACATGCACAATAGCTGCGCCCGCCGCAGTACGACAACGACGGCTCCCCAGGCGCTATTGATGCTCAATAGCGAATTCACGCTCGGCGAGGCGCGGCGTTGGGCTGCGCGATTGATCGCCAGCGTTGCGACCGAAGACAAGACGGTAGCGAAGAATGCGAGCGGCGAGAAACTCGCCGATGATCGGACCTTGATCACCGCGGCATACGCCCAAGCCTATGCGCGCCAGCCGACGGAAGCGGAGTTGACGATTTGCGCGAAGTTCATCGCCGACCAGGTGATGGCGATTGCCCAGCACGGCACTGCCGCGGAAAGAGAAACGCTTCCCGAGCCGTTGCCGAAATCCGAGTCACCGGCACACGCGGCCGCGGTCGTCGATTTTTGCCACGCCTTATTGAACTCGAATGAGTTTTTATACGTCGATTAGCGAGAGCACGATGATTGAACCGCAATTGCACCACGTTCAGGCCACGTCGCGGCGCGATTTTCTCGCCCGGGCCGGGGCCGGCTTCGGCGCGGTGGCGCTGGCATCGCTATTAGCTCGCGATCAGGCTGCTGCCGCGACTGGCCGCATCGGTAATCCGATCGCGCCCAAGCCGCCGCTATTCCCCGCCCGGGCCAAGAACGTCATCTGGTGCTTCATCGACGGCGGGCCCAGCCATATCGACCTGTTCGATCCCAAGCCGGCGCTGGCCAGGCTCTCGGGCAAGGCGCTGCCCGATAGCTTTGTGCGGCCGCGCACCGCGATGGGCAAAACGGCTTACACGCCGCTGTTGGCATCCCAGCGCAAATTCGCCCAGCATGGCGAATCGGGCATTTGGGTCAGCGATTGGTATCCCGAGATCGCCACCTGCGCGGACGATCTGGCCGTCATCCGCAGTTGCCAGGCCGATGGGCTGAATCACGTGGGCGGCATCTGTCAGATGAACACGGGCAGCATCCTCGGTGGCCGGCCCTCGCTCGGGGCCTGGTCGCTCTACGGCTTGGGAAGCGAATGCGACAATCTGCCCGGCTTCGTCGTGATGGAGGACTACGCGGAAGACCCGCCCGGCGGTAATCGCAATTGGTCCACCGGTTTCATGCCGGCGTCATACCAGGGGACCAAATTCCGCGACGGCAAAGCGCCGATTTTGCACGTCGCCCCGCCGGATTCATCCGGCTCCGAGCGTCAGCGGGCGAAGATCGACTTCATTCAGCAATTAAATGCGCAGCACCGCGCGGGCCGCGCCGACGATAGCGACCTCGAAGCCCGGATCGCGGCCTATGAACTGGCGTATCGCATGCAGTCGGCCGCGCCCGAAGCCGTCGATCTATCGAGCGAATCGGCCGAGACGCACCAGCTTTACGGGCTGGACAAGAAGGAAACGAGCCGCAACGGCCGCAATTGCCTGCTCGCCCGCCGGCTTGTCGAGCGGGGCGTGCGATTCGTGCAGCTCTACATGGGCTCCGGCAGCAAGTGGGACGCCCATTCGAATGTCGAAGGGAATCATTCGCTGCATTGCCGCGAGACCGATCGCCCGATCGCCGGCTTGCTCAAGGACCTGAAGCGCCGCGGAATGCTCGATAGCACGCTCGTAATCTGGGGAGGCGAATTCGGCCGAACGCCGATGAGCGAAAGCGGCAACGGCCGCGACCATAATCCCTATGGCTTTACGATCTGGATGGCCGGCGGCGGCGTCCGCGGCGGAATGACTCACGGGGCGACCGACGAAATCGGTCTGTATGCCATTGAGAACAAGGCCCACGTCCACGACATCCACGCCACGATCCTCTATCTCTTCGGCCTCGACCACGAATCGCTTACTTTCCCGCACAACGGCCGAGACGAACGCTTGACCATCACCTCCGGTGAAGTGATCAAGGCGATTCTGGCGTAGGCGGCTGGCCTCGTTAGGCGATTTGCTCGAGCAATCGCGGATCAACCTTTGCCTTGACGGTTCGCCGGTCGAGCTTCAAACGGCGGGCCGTCGCCTCGTAGCTGCCGGTTTGTGCGTAGACGAGCGTACAATAACGGCGCAATAGCTCGTCCACGGTCAGGTTGCCCTGAAGCACGTCGGCGGCAAGCGATTGGTTCGGACCGACGCCGGTCGATTGGCTCCGCGCGCGAGGTGGATGATATTGCTTGCGGATCAGGACGTTGCGCACGCACTGCTCGAGTTCGCGAATGTTGCCGGGCCAGGCGTAGTTCATCCCCAAATGCTCGGCGATCCAATTCTCCACCTCGCTCGAGACGTCCGGCGCGTCCTCGCCAACCGTTCGCCGGACCAAATGTAAAATCAGTTGCCGCAGCTCGTCCGGATCATCGGCCAGCCGCTGGGCGAGCGACGGGAGCACGATGATGTCGGAACAGAGGCGGTAGTACAAGTCTTCTCGGAAGCGGCCGTTGCGGATCTGCTCCGAGAGGTCTTGATTGGCGGCCGCGAGGATTTTTCCCTGGAATTGCCGGGTTTCCGTCTCACCCAGGCGACTGAACGTGCGGCTTTGCAGGACTCGCAATAGCTTCACTTGAATCGCCGGATCCAGATCGCCGATCTCATCAAGGAACACAGTTCCCAATGGAGGGCACACCTCGAGCCAGCCGGCGCGATCCGCCACCGCTCCCGTGAACGAGCCCCGCTTGTGCCCGAACAATTCCGATTCGATCAGCGTGGGGCTCAGCGCCGAAAGATGGAGCGAAAAGAACGACTCGGCGGAATCGCCGGCAAACGTGCGAGCTTGCGGGTCGAACGCGATATAGCGCGACAGCCCGATCGCTCGGGCGACCAATTCCTTGCCGGTGCCGGAGGGCCCCGTGATGAGCGTCGTGTAGTCGGCCATCCGCTTGTAGAGCATGCGGCGATAGCGGCGCATGTCGTGCGTGAAGATGGATTGCCAGACGGCCGCGCGCAGCTCGACAGCCGAATGCGAGACGCCGATGATGTAATTAAAGATGTTCTGGAACCCGTTGCGAAGTTGAAAGAAGCAGGCGAACATGTGCGGCATTTGGTCCCACAGCGGCAGCTTCCGCGTGCCGATTACCAGATACGGCGCCGCGCTCTCGAGCAGCGCTTCGTAGAGCACGGCCGCCTTGGGAAGGGCCGCGGAAGGTTGGATTTCGCCGAATCCGTGGCGATCGAATAGCAGCAATACGAGCAGATCTTCGTACAGGGCCAACTCTTCGTCCGCCGGAGCCGAGCCGCCACTTGCCGCCAGCCGATCGCGGGCTCGCTCAAGCACTTGTTCCGTCTTGTCGATCAGGACAAGAACGTTGGGCGGCCGCCGGCTAATCCCCCCTTGAAGGTTCCAATCAGCGTTCCGCTCGTCGAATTCTTCTTGTAGGGCGGCCCGCTCGTGCTCGATCCGCTCTGGCAGAAACGGATTACAATACACGAGTCTGGAAACGGCCTCGGCGAAACGGCGCTCCGGGGGCGTGAACAGATGCATCTGGTTCCTCCTGAGAATGGGCGACGGCAACTTGCGATACACCCAGTGTACACGCAATGCCTGTCGCCGGACATTCTCTGCCGGGGAGGAGCGATCGAGATGCAATATACAATCCTCTAACCGCCTCTAGTGCTTGGATATGGTCCACACGTCGAGCGAGTTGGTGTCGTCTTCGACGGCGGCGAAGCGGAGCTGCCCGTCGTCGCTCGAGATCGCGATGCCGAACGCCGCGTCGGGGTTCGTATCGAGCGAGATTTGAGCGACGAACTTGCCCTTCGACGTGTATTCGACGATTTCGCTGGGCTGGGCTGGATCGGCGTTGACCGCGTCGCCGTTGGCCACTAGCAGATCGCCGTTCGGCGCGAGCGCCAACCCCAACGGACCATGCAAGTGCGTGGTGTCGTTGATGAACACCGTACCGGTTCCCTGATCCTGCTTGGTCGTCCCGGCATGATGGATCGCGAAGACCTCGTTGTCCGCGGTTGACGCGACGAACAGCGTGTCGGTCTTGGCGTCGTAAGCCAATCCGGTCGGCCCCAGCAACAGCGCCGCCGGATCGGTGCGGTGCGTGTAGCCGGAGGCGATCTGCACGGCGCTCTCGACGACGATGTCGTTGCCATGGGCCGGAACGCTCAAATCGAGCCGTTCGACGGCGCCGCTGAGCACGTTCGCGACGAACACTTGAGCGCGGCTCCCTTCGTCATGAATCGTCAGATCCCAAGGTCCATCGAGGATCGCGGCATTGCTGAAAGTGGCCACCTGCAGACCGTTCTTGTCGAGAATGGTGAGCGAGCCTTGCTGCGCCGTGGCGCCGGTGCCGTCGGTTGTCGGCACGCTCCCAACGATCACGAACCCTCGCTTGAGTACGCCGAGCGCGGTCGTCAGCCCAAGGCCGGTCGGACCTTGGAAAAAGAGCGACTGTTTACCGCTCGGCGACACATCGATAATCGTGGTGCCGGTCCCCTGCACATTGCCGCTGTTATTGAAATTCGACACGAGAATGTCGTCCGCGTGGATTCGCCCGCCGCTGGGGAACTGATCCGGCACGAACGCCACGCCGTACGGGTTTAGATCGCCATTGGCCGGAATGGTCGAGACGGTCAAAGTCGGCGTGGCAGTGAGATTGGGGATGACTGGTTGTTGCGTGACGTTAGCATGGCTAACCATCGCGTGGGCGCGGGCGGTCGAAAACAGCGCAGTAAGGCCGGTTTGCAACAAACCCTTGTGATTCGTTGAAGCCGAAAGCAGTAACCGCCCTTCGAGAGCCTCCAGATGAAGTTGACGGGAAAACCGTTTTTTGGCGCGTTTCATGGTATTTCGCCCCCGTGAAAAAGAGACATCGGTGCCGCACGCGCCGTCGGCGGCTCGACCTTGGCGCACATGTCCTACCACGCCTATCAAATCACGTGCCGCCGATGGGCGATGTTCGAACTTAAGGAGTTCCTTCGGGTTTGAGCGGTGAGGCCGTCACCGATCGAGCCGTGCGACGTACATTGGTTGTACAGCTACCCTGCAGAATCTGGTGGACGTTCGGCGGCCCGTTCAAATCACCCGGCGTAGATGGTCCGCCCGCCATCGACCGGCAGGCAGACGCCGGTAATGAAGTCGTTGTCGATAAATGAGAGCACCGCCTGGGCGATGTTGTTCGGCGAGCCTTCGCGCTTCACGAGCGTGGCGTTGATCGCCTCTTGCCGATCGGCCTCCGGCAAATCGGGTGGCAGCATCACCGGGCCGGGCATGATGCAATTGACCCGCACCCGCGGATTCCGCTCGGCCAATTCAACCGCCAGTGAGCGGGTCATCGTCGTAATCGCACCCTTCGAGGGAAAATAGGCCGCGTAATTCAAATACGGCCGGACCTCGGCCCAATCGCCGAGCGTGACGATCAATCCACCCTCGGGCTGCCGCGCCATCGCCAACCCAGCATGTTGGCAGCAGAGAAAGGTGCCGAGCGTATTCGTCTCGAAGTGCATCCGCACATCGGCGGCGGTGATCTCTTCCAGCCGTTTGCTCTTCCAAACGGCCGCGCAGTTCACCAGCACGTCGAGCCGGCCGAAATGGGCGAGCGCCCGCTCGATCATCTCGCGGACCGCTTTCTCGTCGGTCAGATCGGCCTGCAATCCGACCGCTTCGACATTCCGCTTGCGAAGCTCGGCCACGGTCTCCTCGGCTTCCGCAGCCGAACTGCGGTAATGAATTGCCAAGTCGTACCCGCGGCCGGCCAACGCATCCGCGACATGCCATCCAACCCGCCGCTTGGCGCTCCCCGTCACCAAAGCCACTTGTTTTTGAGCCATTGTTGCACCATCCGTCCATAATTATGCGCCGCGTGCGGACATGACACTGCTCGAAGGGCTTGCGGCGCATTTGAGACCGGAGTTTAAGTGAAGACGTGATTATACGCATATTGCGGTGGCGAGCGGAACCAGCGGGCTTGTGGTCCGTTACGGATGAGTTGATCGGTTCGCCGCGGGCGCTTCGTGACCTTAGCGCGAGCACGAGCGCAAGTCATTCGATGCGATCGGCACGACAAAGTGAGTAAGATTTCCGTGTTTGCCCGTGTTTTTTTGACCTATGTTTTAGACGACCTGCGTCCAGCGGCATCGCGATCCATTCGGGCTGACTAATCGGTTTTCGCGGAGCAACCCTCAGATGTCTCGGTTTCGAGTCGCACTGATCGTTGCCGCCTGGTGCGCCTGTGTCACGATCGGCCTCACGGCGATGCTCGACTATGAAATGACGCCGGCGCCGATCGCGATTCCAAGCGGCCAATGGCCCGCGACATCGAAACTGGCCCACGATCCTCGCCGTCCGACGTTGCTCATGTTTGTTCATCCCCACTGTCCATGCTCGCGCGCAAGTTTATCGGAAATGAACATTCTGGCGTCGCAGTGTGGGGATCGAGTTGCAGTCCAGATCGTCTTTGTCAGGCCAGCAGGGTTTGACGACGGCTGGGAACAGACGGACCTCTTTGCCACGGCGCAGCGGATCCGCGGTGCGCGCGTTCTTTGCGATCGAGACGGACTCGAGGCCACGCGGTTCGGAGCTACGGCCTCGGGCGAGACCTTGTTGTTCAGCCGGGAGGGCCGGCTCATGTTTCAAGGCGGGATCACTCCTTCCCGCGGCCACGAGGGGGATAACGCCGGCCGAGCCACCGTGACCGCGTTGATCGAGTCGGGCAAGGCCGACTCGAATCGCTCGCCCGTATTTGGTTGCGCGCTCTCAAATCGGTGCCGCCCAGAGGAGCAGTCGCAAGCGCTATGCAGACCTTGAATCAGACCGCGATCGAGGGAATCGACGAGCCCCGCGCGCAAGAACTTTTCGACGCGCAGTGGCGCAGCAACGCGCGGCGAACCGACCGGATGTTCGCGGTGTTGATGGTTCTGCAATGGCTGGGCGCCATCATTGTCTCCCTGGCGCTGTCGCCGAAATCATGGAATGGGTCCGAGAGCCATATCCACCCGCACGTCTGGCTTTCTCTGTTTTTCGGCGGCGCCTTGACTAGCTTGCCGGTGTATCTGGCTTGGAGATTTCCGGGCCGCACGCTGACCCGGCACGTGATCGCCGTCGCTCAGATTATGTTTTCGTCGCTGCTGATCCATGTGAGCGGGGGACGAATTGAGACGCACTTCCACGTTTTCGGCTCGCTCGCTTTCCTGGCGTTCTATCGCGACTGGACCGTTCTGATCCCGGCCACGGTCGCCGTGGCGGTGGACCATTTCGTTCGTGGAGCGTTCTGGCCCCAAACCGTGTTCGGGATTACATCGCCCGATCCCTGGCGGTGGATCGAACATGCCGGGTGGGTTGTCTTCGAGGACGTGTTTCTGATCATTTCCTGCCGCCACGGCGTGCGCGAGATGTGGTCCGGCGCGAACCGCACTGCGGAGTTGGAGCGAATCAACCGGGACATGTGCCAGCAGACGCTGGAACTTGAGACGGCCAAGGAAGCGGCCGAAGGGGCTAATCGAGCCAAGAGCGCCTTCCTGGCGAACATGAGCCATGAAATCCGCACTCCGCTCAATGGCATCCTGGGGTTCACCGAGCTGCTGCGCCGCGGCGTCAGTTCGGAGGAGCAGCGGGCTGCCTATTTCAATACGATTCATTCGAGTGGACGGCATCTGCTGGCATTGATCAGCGACATCCTCGACATCTCGAAGATCGAAGCCGGCCGCATCGAGTTCGAGCGAATTCGCTGCTCGCCACATCAGATCCTTTCCGAAGCCGTGTCATTGCTTCGCGTCGCGGCGCAGGAAAAACTTCTCAGTTTGGAATGCCGTTGGACCAGCGGAGTTCCCGAGACGATTTTGACCGATCCGGCCCGCTTCAGGCAATTGTTAATGAACCTGGTCGGAAACGCGATCAGGTTCACCGAGCGCGGCGGAGTCGAGGTCCTGCTGGCGACGACGGCGGGCCCGGCCGAGCCCCGTCTTGCGGTCGAGGTGCACGACACGGGAATTGGGATTCCGCCCGATCGACTACAAAGGATTTTCCTGCCTTTCGAGCAGGCCGACAGCTCCATCACGCGCCGCTTTGGCGGCACGGGTTTGGGATTGCCGATCAGCCGACATATCGCGGCGGGCCTCGGCGGCGAACTCACGGTCGAGAGCGAGTATGGGCGCGGAAGTGTGTTTCGAGTCACGCTGGCGACCGGTCCGCTCGAAGGTGTTCGCATATTGGATGCGCCTCCCTCCGAGGCCTTCGTGACGACGTCCAAGCACCATCGAAAACCAGAGCCGATCATTGCCGATGCGCGCGTGCTTCTCGTTGAGGACGGCGAAACCAATCGCGAGCTGATCCGCGTCTTGCTCGAGGAAGCGGGGATCCAAGTCGATTGCGCGGAGAATGGGCAACTCGGGCTCGAGGCCGCCGGCCGCGAGCCGTTCGATCTGATCCTGATGGACATGCAGATGCCGGTAATGGACGGTTATACGGCGACCCGGTTGCTCCGAGAGCGCGGATGCCGGCTGCCGATCATCGCACTTACGGCCCATGCCATGCGGGGCGATGAGGAAAAATGCATCGCCGCCGGCTGCAGCGGTTATCTGACCAAGCCGATTCATATCGATGAGCTTTTGGACGCCGTCGCCCGCGCTCTCACCCAAACCGCCGACGATCAGGGAACCCAGCCTTCCGAAACGGATGAATCCGTCGGCCAACGCCAATCGTTCGATACGCCGGCGCAAATCGCGACCGCGTTGCCGATGGACCGCCCGCAACTTCGGAAAATCGTTGAAGGTTTTGTGCCGCGATTGCACGAACGACTTGAAGACATGCAGACGGCGCTCAGCGAGGGGGACTTCGACCGGTTGGAGCAACTTGCCCATTGGCTGAAGGGAACTGGAGGAAGCGTCGGCTTTGACTGCTTCACCGATCCCGCGACCCGCTTGGAGCAGCTTGCCAAGGAGCGTCAACTGGAAGAGACTGCGGAAGTGATTCTCGAACTCGGCACTCTTGCCGACCGTATCGTCTTGAGGGCCTAGAAAATGCCAAATTCGTCCAACACTCACCTATCACCGGACGGTTGTGCACTGGCGATCGCCCAATCGTCGATCGACGCCAACCTTGCCGGCGACAACGGCGTCGCAACGGGAGATGCTTTGCCCGCTGGCGCGACGATTCTGATGGTCGACGACGAAAAGCTGAATAGCTACGTTGTCGCCCAATATCTGAAAGCCGCTGGCTACCGCGCACTCGTCCAAACGACGGATCCGCTCGAAACCTTGTCCTTGGCAGCGCGCCTTCGTCCGGATGCGATCCTGTTGGACATCGAAATGCCCCGAATGAATGGGCTCGAAGTCCTCCGGCGGATCGGCGCCGATCCGACCCTCGCGACAATACCCGTGGTCATCATCTCCGCGGCGGACGACGAGGACGTTGAAGCGCAAGCCCGCAAACTAGGTGCGAGCGGTTTCCTGCACAAGCCGATCCTCAAGGACGATTTGCTTGCCCTCTTGCAGAGCATCTTGGCACGGCCGAACTGAATCGGACAGCCGCCGCGCGACGTTCATTTCACGGGCAGGCAGCGCACCAAGGACATCAGCGCGAATGCCGTGCCGTATTGTTGATGATAATTGTAAAGCGGATAGTCCCACCACGAGCCATCTTTTTCCTGCAAGTCAAGGAGCCGGTAAGCAAGTTGCTGCTGTTGCGGCGGCCGCTGATCGGCGGGGAGCAACTCGATGGCCAGGGCAGCGTAGTAGTGCCCGAAGTAATAGAAATAGCCCGCCACGGCGAAAAAGGATTCGTGCGGGATCGGCCTCTTCCGGCCGATGTCGAGCCAGATGTTGCGGTCGAATAGCCGATCGAGACACGTCGCCAGGATTTCGTCGGTTATGCGCCGATCGTCCCACAGCCGCAATGCGACATTGCACGACTGCGTGCGGCCGAGGCTGCTTCCAGGCAAATTGATCGGAGCCGCTGGAGCGTACCACATATATTCGCCGTACAGGTACGACAAGTCGGGCTTTTGTTGGCGATGGATCGAGGCGATTGCCCGATCTACCACCTTGCGCGGCACCTCCACGCCGATCTGTTGGGCTTTCTTGAGCGCGACGAGCACGGCGGCGCTCATGAAGCTGGCCGTGTCGGCGGCGGGCTGCTGGGTCTGGAATTCGAAGTCGTAGTATCCCCAGCCGCCATTAACCGCCTCGTAACGGTGCAGCAAGTCGATCTGCTGGACGATCAGATCGCGAATCCGCTTTTGCCGGTCGTGGTCGTCGGGCTTGGCCTCGCACATCTTTGCCAGCGCTTGAATTCCGTAACAATGCCCCCAGATGTTGTAAAGCACGTCGGGCGAGGAGCGCCGCAGGCTCCCTAAGTGATCGAGCAGCCATGTTTCGCCGCGATCTATGGCGGACGACGTTTCCGCGGCATGATCGCCCGTTTCCAAGAGCGCCAGTACGCACAGCGCCGTGACGGCGGCCCGGTAGCCTTGATGCGCATCCCCCGGCGCGTAAATGTTCAGATCCTTGGTTCGCCCAGCAGTGCCCCAAGATCCGTCGCGGTTCTGGTCTTGCACGAGAAACGCGATCCCGCGATGCAGGGCGGCTTCGATCGCAGCGGGTTCCGTGGCCGGGAAGGGCCGCGGCTTGGCGGCACTGACGTGCAGCGGGCGCACGGGCTCCTCGGCCAACGCCGGCGGCGGCGGCGCTGCGACCGCGGCGCACAACAGCGCGAGGGCGGCAAGGCGCCCGGAACTCGACGCGTTTCGCGGATCGACCATGCGCCGCCTCGCTACATTCCCTTGGGACGCTGCAACAGAATTGTTTCCCCTTCTTTCAAACCGCCGGTGATCTCGGTTCGATCGGCGCTGCGCTGCCCGATCTGAACGTCGCGTCGCTCGGCCTTGCCGTCGGACTTTTCGACGAACACGTAGTCGGCTGCCGCTTCATTTGCCTCGTCGTTGAAGATCGCCTTCGAGGGGATCGCGATCGCGTCCGACTTGTTGAGCGAAATGAATTTCGCGCTGCACGTCATTCCCGGCACTGGACGGCGGTCGAGCTTGGCCAGACGGTCCGCATCGAGCGTCAAATGCGCGCAGAACTTGCCCGATGGATCGGGGTAGGTCGACAGCTCGGCGACGGTCGTGGGAATGCGCTCGTCGAGAAAACTGGTCGGCGTGACGCGGCCCTTCATGCCGGAATGGACCAAGTGCAGCTCTCCTTCCGGTACGACGGCGCATACTTCGAGTGCCGCGGGATCGACGATTGTCAACAGGACTTCATTGGGCTGAATGTTTCCGCCGCGCTGCAGCTTGGCGGCAAGGTTCGACCCGTTGCTCCACTGCCCGAGCTTGCTCGCGCCATAGTAGACGACGCCGGTGCGCGGTGCGCGGATCGTCAGCGCCTCGAGATCGTGTTGCAGCTTTTCGAGTTTCTCGGCGTTACGGTCCCGTTCCGTCCGGAGTTTTTCGAGTTCCAGGCGGGCTTTCGTGGCGCCGACCGGCGCGGCAAGCTGCTGCTTATCCAAGGCCAGCGCGGCACGGCTGGCCGCGTCCCGGAGCCGTTCCTCCTCGCGCGGGATGCTGGTGCCCAAAGTTTGATGATGGTTCGCCTCGGTCCGCTCGAGATTGAATCGTGCCGATTCGACCGCGTTCCGCTGTCGCTTGAGAATGATTTCCTCGGTCTCTTCGCGAAGGTCGTCCGCACGATACATTTTTTCGAGTTGCTTGAGTTCTTCGAGCGCATAATCCAGGAAATACTTGCTATTCTTGAGGCCGAAATCGGACGTGCGGATTTGCATCTCGCGATCTTTCTCCAGGAAATACTTGAGGTCCTCGTCGGCGGCCTGCTTGCCGCGTTGCGCTCCTTGCAAGTCGATGGGAGCGGTCTTCTCGAGCAAGCTCAAATCGGATTCGAGTTGCCGCAGCGAAATATCGCTGATCTTGATCCCGGCTTCCAAATCCTTGATCGCCTCTTCCAGTTTCTTGGTCTCGAGCTTGAGCACAACGTCGCCGGCCTTGACGCTTGCCCCCTGCTGCGCCGCCTCGCGGACGATCAGATCACTCCACGAATCCGGACGCAGAATAATCTCCGACTTCTCGTAGGCATCGAAAGTCCCGTCGAGCGTCGCGTCGATCTCGAACGGTCCTTTGGTGACGATAAGCTTGGTCGATTCGGCCGCTGCGGCATGGGCCGATGAAGTCGATTTCTCCTCCTCGGCGCCAGACACATTGACAACGGCAACGGCAATGCAAACCAGGCAACCCACGATTGAAAAGGCGATTCTCATGACGAACTCCTCGGCGGTGCAAAGCAGAGTGAACCGTTCGGCGCGGGACGAACACGATCCCCGCGGCGCGGACCCTCTCGCCTATAGTACAACCGAAAATCCGTCGCCGCAATCATCGGGGAAACTGGGTGGTGATGGCGTTTGGAAAAAGTAAAGGAAAAAACGGGTCAGGCACAACTCAGGATCATAAAGACTGCCAAGACGAAAATCGCAGCGGCAAACGAAAGGACGATGATTTTGCTCTTCCATGAAGGGCACGCGAAAGCGCCCATCAGCGTCCCAACTGACGCGCAGCCAAGAATGAATGGTGCGTGGGGCAGCGTCACTCGCTCTCGCTCTAGGTGCGCGCTTACTTTGGCCCACAACCAAAACGCCACGCAAAATGAAGCTGTCACCCAGAGCAGTTGGCGCATCGAGAATTGAAACGGCTTGCTCATGGCCGCATTATACCAGCGCATGAAAAACCCCGCCGTGGGCGGCAGGGCGATAATCTCGGTGGCTAAGCGGGCACCGATGATTGGCGACCGCGATTAAGTTGGCCATAAAGATTGGCCCACCGACACTCGCCGTTGATGCGATATGAGCAATAGAACACATCACAATCGTAAGACTTGGCGCATCGCTTGGCCTTCAATACGCCATTGAGGACGATGTGCATCGCAGCCTGATATACGGCTTCAATCCCGTCGCTGCCATTGATTTGCTGAATGGTGGGGTCATCCTTTGCGATGTCTAAAAACCGCTGTCGGATCGCTTGCAACGAGTCCAATCGCTCAAAGTGGTTTGGCGTCTCGCCCCTGGATACCGAGATTCGTTCGAGGGCTTCGGCGGGATGGAGGTCGATGAGCAGCACCAGGTCGGGGATCGGGAATTCAGCCCGCATAGCATTGCCGATCTTTACTGGATCGGCACCGCGCGCCCCTTGGTATGCAATAGTCGAATAGAAATAGCGGTCGAGCAGGACGATGTCGCCCCGATCTAGCGCGGGCTTGATCTTTGCGATGTGTTCACGCCGATCTTCGGTGAAAGCGTGCAATTCTTGGTCGAGTGCCATCCGTCCGTGTTGTGCAGATTCACGGATTCTCTGCCCCCATTTGCCGCTGGTCGGCTCTTTCGATGCAACGACCGTCTCGCCGGCTGCGGCCAGCGCAGCGCGCAGCCGTTCAACCTGAGTTGTCTTGCCTGCGCCGTCGATGCCCTCAACGGCAATCAGAATCCCATCCTGGGTCGCTCCCATTCCGCCGATCATAGCTGAACGGGATGGGGCCAGCAACATGTTTAGGCCAACAAATCGTCGAACGTCCAGAGCGTATCGACCACTCCCGCAGCCATCGCTGGCGTGATTCGCATTTTTCCAGGCCGCCAGCAGAAGTTGTAATAGGCGAAGTGCAGGGCGCACGCGGCTTCAAGATTCTCTATTTTCTTGGAGAAGCCAAGAGCCAGCCGGGTGAATCGCCGCATGAACGTTCGCACGGTCAGATTGTGGCGCTCGACGTGCGAGGTGCAGATTGATCGTTCTTCGCTCTCCGTCATCCCAAACACGGCTCGGCGTTTCGTGCCGACTATTTCGCTCGGCGTATAGGGCAGCGTGGCGTTTTTGTAATCCTTGATAATCGTTCCGAACTTCGCATATGGCCCAAACGCCAGATCAACGCTTTCTGGATAGGCCGCGAAGCCGTCGGTTGAGATTTGGGTGACGTACTCGAATCCCGGCCGATGGAATCCGTGAGCATCGCTGGCGTGCGGTACGGGCATTTCGAGCCGCGAGCGCAGGTCAACCATGAACCGCCGTGCGTTGTCGGCAGACCGCTTGCCGAGTAGGAACGTGGGGACCAGCTTGGTTTCTTGGTCGATGCTGTACCAGAGGTAAACGTCGCCGATGTCGGATCGCTCGGCACGCTCTTCGACCGTCAACCGATTCTGTTTCTTGCCCACGAACGTCCACATTTCGTCGGTTTCAAGATGGTGAAGTTTCAGCCCGGTGAACAGCCGATCCATCAAGGCTTGGCAATGCTCGCCAGCCCAGAGAAGCTGACGGAGAACGCCCTTGATGTCCGTGCCCATAAGGCGGGTGACGGAGCGGATCGAATTGCCCTCGACCAGCAGCCGCAGAATCGTGTTTCGTTTTTCGACGTTCATTACGTTGGCCATGATCGGCTCCCATTCATTGGGGCCGGTCGCTAGAATGAAATTGCTGAGCAATCTGGCGACCAGCCGGGTTGTTTGACCCCCGGCCCTGTTAGCGCAGGACCGGGGTTTTCTCTTCATGCAGTTATTGTAGCCACACTGTACCCACAAGTCAATAGGATGAATCCCTCTTGCGGGATTTATTTTCGTGGATACAATGTAGGCATGGTACGACCAAAGAAAGCCAAAGCCGACAGACGGCAAAAATTCCTTCGGATTCGCCTCACGGAAGCCGAGCGCAAGGCATTGGATGCAGCCGCCGAGACTCGAACGCTCGATACGTCCACCTGGGCGCGCGCGGAGCTGCTGCAAATCGCCAAGCGAAAGGCTTAGCGGAGAGAGGGGGAATCGAACCCAATCGGAATTGCCGCTCCCTACGTCCGGGTATAAGCCGGGTGCGCCGCCACGGCGCGGGCCGCTCTCCGTACTACGGATCGGCCATAAGTTCAATTGTTTGAATTGGATGCGCCATATCCAATACAGGACACCGGCTGTCGCCAACGGTTCGCAAAAACCGAAAAATCTTCTTGACGTTCGATATTTGCGAACCTATAATTGGCCATCATGACGATGAACATAGGAGAATCTCCAAGATGTGGATCATCTCGAAGACCGCACTGAGGGAGCATTGGGAGTCGGCCGGCAACGAGGACTCCGAAATGCCGCTACGGGCGTGGTATTCCATCGTGTCGCTAGCGAGTTGGCGAACCTTCGCCGATCTTAAGGACACTTATGGAAACGCGAGCTTGGTTGGCGATTGCGTGGTGTTTAACATAGCCGGCAACAAATATCGACTCGTAACCCGAGTAAGGTTCTTGCAACACAAGGTGTTTATTTTGCAGATTCTAACGCACGGAGAATACGACAAAGACAAATGGAAAACCGACTGCGGGTGTTTTTCGAGTTCCGATGCCGCCGCTCATCGACCTGAGAGCGGGGACGCCACGAGAGCGGACGTGCCTGTGCGCAAAAAGAGAGGATGACGCCTATGCCAGACCAAATGAAGCAAAACGGTGAAGTACGTGATACGTACTTTGAGTTGGTCAATGAATTCCCCCTGGTGTCGATCCGATCCAGTCGGGAATTGAAGGCTGCGCGTAAGATGATTGATTCTCTTCTCGCGCGCGAGCCGCTGAACGAAGGTGAGGAAATCTACCTCGACGCTTTAAGCGATTTGGTTGCAGTCTATGAGGATGAAGAGTTTGAGATTCATCCTCCGTCCGATGCCGGCCTTTTGGCTCACCTACTCGAAGCAAAACAGATCACGCAAAGCGATCTAGCGGAGGCGCTTTGCATTTCTAAATCGACAATTTGCGAGGTGCTATCGGGGAAGCGGGAGCTAACTCGGCAGCAAATCATGTTGATGTCGAACTACTTCAACATCGAACCAGCCGCTTTCTTGCAAAAGAGCAGAAAGTGTGATTGATTCTGCGATCCTGATCGAGCCGCCAGTAAAACAACTGGCGGCTCTTTTTTTGCGCTTTTCTACAACTTTTCCCTTACAATGCCCTGAAACGCCATCACTACCGGAAACTGCGAAACTCTCGGATTTCTAATGTTCGCATTTGTGGACCAAAGCCACCGATAGTAGCTGATCGACCGCATCTACCCCGTCGGCAGATTCTGCGTAGAATGGCGGCGAGGCGATAACTCGCAAGTACCGGTTGACGACAAAATCAGCGAACGGAAGGAAGTCCCATGTCATCACCACCCAGCATCTTTGATCGGCAAGGCCGGTGGGAAGACCGGATGGCGCTGATCGTGGAGACGATGCGCGAGATGAGCGGGCAGACCGATCCGCAGGCGATGGTCCGTGTGTTTGGAAAGCGGGCTCGCGACTTGCTGCCCATCGATCGCAGCGTTTCGATCAGCCGCCGCGGCCTCGACGCGCCGAAATATCGCATCACGCGAAGCAGCACTTGGAAGGACGAGATCAATCCCTGGAAGGAAAAGGACCGCCTGCCGATTCTTGAAGGGGGCCTGCTCGGCGATTTGATCTTTGGGGATGAGCCACGGATCATCGATGATCTAAAGATTCCCGCCGATGATCCGGGCGCCGAGTTCCTCTCCGGCCAGCGCTCGCTGATGGCGATTCCGATGTTCGATCAAGGCGTGGCCATGAATATGACCGTCCTGATGCGCGAAGGTCCGGCCGCCTTTTCTTACGACCAGTTTCCCGAATGGGTTTGGTTCAGCAATCTCTTCGGGCGAGCCACTCACAATTTGGTTCTGTCGGGCCAATTGCGCGAGGCCTACAACGCGGTCGACCAAGAGCTGAAAGTGGTCGGCGACATCCAGCGATCGCTCTTGCCGACCGAGCTGCCGCGGATTCCGACGATGGACGTGGCCGCCTATTACCAAACGTCGCGGCGCGCCGGCGGCGACTATTACGATTTCTTTCCGCTCCCCGGCGGCAAGTGGGGCATTTTCCTCGCCGACGTGAGCGGGCATGGCACTCCGGCGGCCGTGCTGATGGCCATCACGCACTCGATCGCCCACACGCACCCTGGCCCGCCGACCCCGCCCGCCGAGATTCTTACTTACCTCAACCATCATCTGGCCAAGTGGTATACATCTCGGACCGGCACGTTTGTCACGGCATTCTACGGCGTCTACGATCCGGCGAAGCGATCGCTGACCTACGCTTGCGCCGGGCACAATCCGCCCCGTTTGATGCGCTGCCGCGAAAAAACGCTCGCCGTGCTCAACGGCGTGAACGGGCTGCCGCTCGGAGTGAATGCAACGGAGGCGTACGAGAACTGCGTTCAAGACCTGCACCCCGGCGATCATATCGTCTTCTACACTGACGGCATCACCGAAGCCAACAACTCGGCAGGCGAACTCTTCGGCACGCACCGCCTCGACGCGGCCCTCACGGCATGTTCTTCCCAAGCGTCGCTGGTGCTGGATGCGGTGCTCCGGGCACTGAACGAGTTCGCCGCGGGTTATCCGGCCGACGACGACCGGACATTGTTGGTCGCAACGATTTCGTGAGATTGCGTGAAGTGATTGTCGTGCGGCGCTGACCAGTGCAATCAAGGGGTAGCGCTGGCCAGCGGCATTGGTATCCATACATCACGAAAGCTTCGAGCGACTGCGGAGCGACGGCTTATCGCAGGCACGGAGGGCCGATAGGAAATAGCCCGATCGTGAGATCGGGTCTGACGATCGCCTCGAATTGATGTGGAGGTCCGAAGGACCGGCACGGCTACCTCGACCAACTGTGCGTACCGGTCTTCGGACCTTGAAAATCCGAAGTCGCGGTATCTTTTCGCAACCTCGTGACTGGGCGACCAAAACGGTGCGTTTACCCGCGCACGATCCAGCTCATAAGCTCGCGCAGCTTCGGGGATTTGCCCTGTATCAAGAGGCCGATCCGGAAGACGCGCCCTGCGGCGAATACGGCGGCGATGGTGGCCGCGAGGACCAAGACGATCCCTAGAACCGGCTGCCACCAGGGGACCATTGGCGAGGCCGCCATCCGCAATAGCATCAGCATAGGCGTGGCCGGCGGAAACAGAGAGGTCCACACGGCGAAACTGCTCTGCGGTTCTTGGACGATCGTGAACCACACCATCAGCGGCGAAACAATCAATAGCATGACCGGAGTGAGTAGCGACTGCGTTTCCTTGATTTCCGTGCAAGCCGCGCCGATGGCGATGAAGATTGCCCCGTACAACATGCAAGCCAAAATGTCGAAGGCGATGAACCATCCCACGAGCCGCATGGGCAACAAGTCCGCGTAGCCGTAGTGGGCAGCCATGAAGTAGCCGCCGGTCATGTACAGGGCGACGATCGTCAGCGCCACGCCTACGTTGCCGACGAGCTTGCCCATCATGATCTGGAATGGGCTGGCGGAGCCGAGCAAGACTTCGGCAATCCGTTGCTGCTTTTCCTCCAACACGCTGCTGATCATCGGCTGGCCGGCCACCATCACCGACAGGAAGAGCAGCATCATCAAGCCGAACGGGAGAAACAGGCTGAGGCCGCGCTCGCCGCCGTCTCCTTTGTGGATTTGTCCGCTGGCATCGCGGCTGTAAAGCCCAAGTTCCTCGACGTTGACGGGGCTCACGGCGCCGGCGACCACTGCCGGATTGAGCCCTGCATCTTGCAATCGCAGAGCGAAGGCCACTTGATTGACGGCCCGAGTAAGCCATTGCCCAACTTCGTTGTACGCGATGCTTTCCATGAACACGCGGACCGGCGCCGGACGATCTGGACTGTCGAGCTTTGCCTTGCTGCCCTTTGGCGGTGCGTCGGCGCCGGAGGGAGTCGCCTGATTGTTGGCTGCTGACGCCGCCAACATTTTCATGAGCAGTGAATTGGCGGCAGGTTTCAAGGCATCGGCATCGATCTCGACGAACGCGAAGATTTCGTTGCGGTGAATGCGCTCGCTCAATCCCAATCGCGTTGCATCCGTCACAGGGCCGGCGGGGCCTTGCTCGAGCGTGATGGTGGGGCGGGTTGCGCGCCCAGTTTCCTTGTCCACGACCTCGGTTTCGTTTCGGAGCCGCGCCATCGCACTGAGCGGTGCGAACAATCGGTCCGTGCCGTCGAGCACGATCACCTTTTTCTCGCCAATGTCGATCCGCCCTGAAAGATACTTTTGAAGGAAAATACCGCCGAACATGAACACCGGCATGATCACCAGTGAGATGATGAATGCCTTGGTCCGGACGAGCGCCTGGTATTCGCGCCGCGCGATGATCGCGATCTTACGCATGGCCGGCCCCCTGTGCGTCGGCCTCGTGCGGTCGGGCGATACGCAAGAAGATGTCGTGTAGCGACGGCCGGGCCAACTCGAACCGCTCGATCCGAGTGCGCCGCGCCAACTCCGTTAGCACGGCTTGCGAATCGGCACCGGGGGCAATTCGCAATTCCTGGTCTTGGCCATAATCGTTCACCCGCACGACGCCGGGCAAGTTCGCCAGCGCGCCGTTGCCCGCGGCCGTCCGCACGCGGATCGTGTCCTCGCCGTATTGGTCCTGGATCGATTGCAGCGTTCCGTCGAGCACTTTTCGGCCGCGGAAGATCATGAAGATCGTGTCGCACATCCGCTCGGCCACTTCCATATCATGCGTCGAGAACAGCACCGTCGTGCCGCGCCGCTTCAGCTCCAGCACGACGTCCTTGAGCGTTTCCATGTTTACCGGATCGAGCCCGCTGAATGGTTCGTCGAGAATCAGCAGCTTCGGCTCGGCGATGACCGCGGCGATGAACTGGACCTTCTGCGACATGCCCTTCGACAAAGTCTCGACGCGCTTATCGGCCCAATCCGACAATTCCATCCGCGCCAGCCAATCGTCGATGGCCCGGCGGCAATCGCGCCGCCCCTTTAACTCGGCGTGGAATCGCAACACGTCGCGCAGCCGCATCTTCTTGTACAGCCCACGCTCCTCGGGCAAATACCCGATCCGGTCGTCGGCCGCGGCACCCTGTTCGACGCCGAGCACGCGAACGACGCCTTTGTCCGGAAAAAAGATGCGCAAAACGACGCGCAGCGTCGTGGTCTTCCCCGATCCGTTCGGGCCGATGAACCCATAAACGGTCCCCTCGGGCACGATCAGATTGAGGCCGTCCACGGCGACGTGAGTGCCGAAAGTCTTGCTGACGTTCTCCAACTCGACCGCATTCATACTTACCCCTGATCTCCAAGACGCCATCGCGCGGAAGATTGGGCGCGCCTCTTTCGGAAATCTCTTGGCATCGTTGCGTCTGCGATCGCCATTAACGACAGGCTTTACCCGACGTTATTCGTTGAAAACATTGACGCATTGGCAAGAAATGCGACTACGGATGAGAGGTTATATCCACGATCGTAATCTGGCGTTTCTCCGGGCCATAACACCAAAAGACGCGGTACGCCCCCGGCGTTTGATTTTGAGCGTACGCCTCAAACACCTTCTCCGTCTGATGGAAGGGATTCACGAGCGAGTGGTATTCGTGAATTTGCAGGCTGGGGTGCTTCGGGTTTGCTGCGAGCAATTGCAACGTCTTGTAGACTTGCTTAAAGAGCCCTTCGGATTTGCTCGACTTCGCCTTTTCCTTCTTTTTGCGCGAAGCAGCACTTGCTTCAGCAGCCGCCTTCAGCCGCGAATACTCCGCTTGGGCGCCGGCGGTCCAGCGGAGGGAAAACATCAGTCCTCAAGTTTCTCAACGAGCGCGGCGTCCTTGGCAAGATCGGGTGGATTCTTGCTGAATTTGCGCGCCTTGGCCTGAGCTAGCCCGCGCTGGACAGACGCTTTGGCCCTCGGGTTCTGATGCAACCACAACTCACGCTCGGGGACGACTGCGGCAACGATGACCCGAACCTCTGTTGCATCGATCTCCTCGATGATGACCGTCTTGTTCGCGAACCGTGGGCCTAGCGCAATGCGACCTTTGTCGTCGGCGGTCTTCGTGGTCACGGCGATTCCTCCCCCGTTGCGGTCTGTCATCGAGATCATACGACGCGGTGGGAAAATAGTCAAATGGGGTATTCCCACAATGCCGAATCCCGGTACCCGTCTCACGCCGAGCGTTCTAAGCCGCTTTCTTGGTGCAGCTTATTGTAGAGTGTCTTGAGGCTGATGCCGAGTTCCTCGGCCGCCTTGGGCTTGTTGCCCCCGTTGCGCTCGAGCGCCTGGTGGATCACCTGCATCTCCAGTTCGCGGAGCGTCATCGGGCCGACGGAGCGGATTTGCGGCGCTCGCGGTCGCCGGGCGTCGAATCGTTCGGGCAGATGCTCGACCGAGATGGGAAGCGATTCGCAGAGGATCGAGGCGTGCTCGACGACGTTCGCCAGCTCACGGACATTGCCCGGCCAGCCGTGCGATTTCAGCATCGCAGTGGCATCAGGAGTGAACATCTCGTCATCCGGTCGAACGTGCTGCCGGCAGCGCTGCAAGAGATGCCGCGCCAACGCCGGGATGTCGTCGATCCGCTGCCGTAGGCTCGGCAACAGGATTTCGAATGTGTTGACTCGAAACATCAAGTCTTCACGAAAGTCGCCATTTTCGACCATGTCGTCCAAACGACGATGCGTGGCGCAAACGAGCCGCACGTCGACCGTAAGCGATTCGTTCTCGCCGACGCGGCGGATTTCGCCACTTTCGAGCACGCGCAGCAGCTTGGCTTGCATCGCTTTCGGCAGCTCGCCGATCTCGTCGAGAAACATCGTCCCACCGTCGGCCACCTCGAACAGCCCGACGCGGTGCTCGTCGGCCCCGGTAAAACTCCCCTTGCGATGGCCGAACAGCTCGCTTTCGATCAAGTTCTCGGGCAGCGCGCCGCAGTTGATCGCAACGAACGGCTGATCCGCCCGCAAACTCTGCTCGTGGAGCGCTCGGGCCACCAGTTCCTTGCCGGTCCCCGTTTCGCCGAGGATCAGGACGCTGGAATGCGTCGGCGCCACTTTGGCGATGAGCTGGCGGACCCGATTCATGATCGGCGAATCGCCGACTAACCGCGTCGGGCCTTCCGCTCGCTCCAGCCGCCGCTTGAGCGCCCGATATTTGTTCGTCAGCTCGCGCTTCTGCAGCACGCGCTCGAGCAGCGTCTCCAACTCCGCCAGCTTGCAGGGCTTGGTCAGATAGTCGAACGCCCCATGCCGCAGCGCCGCGATCGCCGATTCGACCGAGGACTTTCCGGTGAGCACGATCGCGTCGGTGTCGGGCGACAGTTCCTTTGCCTTGGCGATCACTTGAATGCCGCTCAGGCCGGGCATGTCGAGATCGACGAGCAGGCAATCGTAGGTGTTTCGCTCGAGTGCGGCGGCGGCGGTGAGGCCGTCGGGGCAGACGGTCACTTCGTGGCCCATGCGGTCCAGCTCGATGCGCATGAGTTCCTGCAACGAGCGTTCGTCGTCCGCAAACAAGAGCTTGAGACGTTTACGCGGCTTGGTAACGATGGCTGCTCTCCTTGTGAGTTTCGACCAGTGGAAGAGTGACCCGGAACTGTGAGCCTTTGTCTGGGCCGGCACTGACGGCGTCGATCTGCCCGCCGTGATCGGCGACGATACGATACGCGATCGACAAGCCCAGTCCGGTCCCCTGGCCGCCGCGTTTGCGTGTGAAGAAAGGCTCGAATAAATGCTCGAGCACCTCGTCGGTCATGCCGCAGCCGTCGTCGGTGAAGACCATTTCGGCAAAGCCGGCGGCGGCGTGTAGCTCGATCGAAAGAGTGCCGCCCTGCTCGACGCTGTCTAGTGCATTGGTGATCAAGTTGAGCACGACTTGCTTGATTTCCTGCGGGTTGATCGGGGCGACGAGTGGCTCGCCCGGATGAAATAGAATCTGTTTTGCTTGATACTTGCCCAAATGGCGGACCATTTCGATCACGCCCTGGATCAACTCGCGGAGATCGGTGGTTTGATGCTGAACGTCGCCGAGCCGCGAGAAATCGAGCAACTTTTCGGTGATTTCCTTGCAGCGGAAGGCCTCCGTTTGAATCATTCGCAAATAGCGGCCGACGACGCCGGATTGCTCGCCGCCGGACGGCGCGATCTCCGCGAGGCGCCCCTCGAGCGACTCGGCGCACATGGCGATCGAGGCTAGCGGATTGTTGATCTCGTGGGCGACCCCGGCAGCCAGAAAGCCGACGCTCGCCAATTGCTCGCTCCGCACGACCTGCTTCGTGCGCACTTGCACCTGCCGATCGAGATCGTCGCGAATTGCCTGAAAGCGGGCCGTCATGTCGTTCATCGCGCCGGCCAGTTCCGACATCTCGTCGTGCGAGTCGATTCGGATGCGGTAGCCGAAATTGCCGGCCGCGACAAACCGCGAGCCCTTGATCAGCACCCTCAGCGGGCGGAAGACCCAGCGGTAGAATAGGTGAACGAATAGGCCGAACGCCGCCAGCGCCGTGACGGTGGTGATCCAAGTGAGGACGATCAGCGTAAGATAGCGGGTTTTGACCTCGCCGGCCAAATCGTGAATGCGGCGGTGTAGAAAGCCGGGCAACTGTCCCGCGAGCGTTTGGACGAGTTCGAGTTTTTCGTTCACCCTCTCGGCCCGCGATGGATTGAGCGGCCAATCGGGATCGCGAGTCAAAATGGCCACATTGCCCAGCGAATCGCGCAGTTGGCCGACCGTGGCTTGCTCCTGCTGATTGTTGCCTATGAGCAAGTCCTCCTCGTTGATCATGAGCTGATGGCGATACTCGTCGAGCGCCGTGCTGACGGCCTCGTACTTCGCGGCGAAACTCTGAACGAGCGGTCGAGCGTCCGGGTGTTCATTGCCCGGCGGCGATTTACGCAAGGGGAGCGTTTCGCCAAAGCTGACGCGGAGATCGCTCACGCGGCCTGCCAACTCGGTCGCCAGCGGCAGTTCTTCGGCCCGATTGCGCAGGCTGCGGACGAGGCTGCGATAGGCGTACACGCCGATGAAGGCGCTCACCGATAAGGTGACGACGATCGCCACCAATAGGCCGATGCCGACCAGCAGTTTGTCACGAATAGGCCATTTGGCGAGCACGGCGACCTCCCTGTCGCAGGCATTCGCGATTGCGTCCGGCGAACGCCTCCGAATCCAAAGGCGGCCGGCAGAATGATTTTGCGGGGCCGAAGTGTAGCAAAACGCTTCGTCCGGTCGTAGCGGAATTCGCCAGAATTCAGCGAGCTTTGCGGGTCCTCGGGATTCTGGCGAGTTTCACTCCGCGCTGCGCCTGGATTGACGCCAATTCTCGCTTTTTGTACCGTTTGCCGCGCTTCGCCCTGTGCATCGGCGCTTCTTTCCGCTGCTAGCATCCATCTGATCGAGGATCGACGATGGCCGACAGTCCGCCGGTCAACCTCTGGCCTGTTGTCGCCAAACTGCCGCCGAAGAAGCAGTGCGATTTGTGCGATGGGATTCACTTCCACTTGATCAGCCGGTTCGATCGCAAGGGAAAGCCGCTCGACACCGGGATTTGCTCGCGGTGCGGGCTGGTCGCCCATTGGAACATACCTAGCGACGCGGCGCTGAACGACTTCTATGCCACCCGCTACCGCGACGAATATCACGGTGAGCACACGCCGTCGGCCCGGCGCGTGATGCGGGCGTGGCGAAATGGCGAGAGGATTCATCGGCAGCTCGCGCCGCTCCTGAAACAGCGCGACGCGATCTTCGAAATCGGCGCCGGCATCGGGTGCACCGTCAAATGCTTTGAGCGGCAGGGGCATCCGGCGGCGGGCATCGAGCCAAATCAGGGATTTCAGCAGTTTTCCCGCGATCAACTGCACGCCCAGGTGAGCAGCGCGTATCTCTTCGACTTGCCGCCGCAGCCGAACCATGATGTGATCCTGCTGGTCCACGTGATTGAACATTTTCGCTCGCCGCGCGCGGCGCTCGATCATATTCATCGCATCGCGAGGCCGGGAGGACGGCTGTACGTCGAGTGCCCCAACCTCGGCGCCCCGTTCACCACGCGACCAAAGCTCTTTCACTATGCCCATATCCACAACTTCACGCCAACGACGCTGCGGATGATGGCCCGGCGCTGCGGGTTCGAGCTGGAACGGGAGTTCTCCAAATCGCACGATCCGAATCTGCAAATGCTCTTTCGGCGCGTCGACCAAGGTTACTTGGAGATCGATCCCGATAGCTGCCGGCAGACGCTCTCGGCCATCACGCGCTACGGCACGCTGGCTTATCACCTGCGTTGGAACTATCTGGCGCCGCGCGTGGCGAAGCTCTCGTCGTATCTCGCCGAGCGGTTTTTCGCCAGGCGTTATGTAGAACGGCTGCTGCGGGATTGCGAGACAGGTGCTGATCGGTCAGTGGCGCGGGCGGCATGAGACCAGCGTTTGTTTTGTACGTCAACGGCGGCCGCACCGACGCTGGCAGCACGCCGCGGCGGGGCGCGAGTAAATGCATGATTGCATCGCAGCGATTGCACGATCGGCTAATCCGGCGCCTGAGTCCGCGATGGTACTGGCTCTTCTTGGCGCTGGCCCTGGCGGTCTGGGGACTTACCGACGTTCGCAATCGGGGGCGCGTCGATCCCGATGATCCACTGGCCCATAAGACCGATTTTACGGTCTTTACGGAAGCCGGAGCGGCATTCTTCGATGGCCGCAATCCCTATGATGTCAGCAATCCGCGCGGCTGGCGCTATCTCTACCCGCCGCTGTTTGCAATCCTCGTCTCGCCGCTGGCCGCGCTGGACCCCCAGTGGCAAGCGGTCGTGTGGTTCTTAATTTCGCTGGCGTTCGCTTACGGCTGCTATCGCGAATCGATGCGTATTTGGAGATTGGTGGTAGCCGCTCGCGCGAGAAAACCATCTGCGGACGTTCAACGCGCGCCGCCGATCTGGCTCGGCGCGATCGCAGCCGCAACGCTCGCGCTGCCAGCGCTAAACTGCCTGCAACGCGGGCAAGTCGGTATCCTGGTCGTCTACCTGATGCAGCTCGGCTACCGGCTGACGACAGAGAACCGGTCGTGGTGGGGCGCGTTTGCCGGCGGCGCTGCGCTGGCCGGGGCGATCACGATCAAACTGACTCCCGCGCTGCCGGCCCTATTCCTGCTCGGAATGCTATTGCTGGCGGCCCATTCCAGCCGCTGGAACGGCGAGCCGACTCGCCGCTTCGCCGGAACTCTGGCGGGCACGGGATTGGGGTTGCTGTGGTTCATTTTCGTTCTTCCCGATTTGGCGATCGGCGACGCCGCCAATCTGAAGCACCTGCACACGTGGATCGACCGCGTCGTAGTCCACAA
>DASZFO010000140.1 GCA_035939775.1 Pirellulales bacterium
TCACGGATCAGTCGCCCTTCGATTCGGGCGTCGCGGGTCGCCTTCGCTTGCGATTCTTCATTGGCCGCCGCCAAGCCGCCGGAACGAACCCACTCGAGAATGCACGAGAGCTTCTCGGCATCGAACCAGATACCGTGCCGATTGCAGACATCGACGATCACACGGCTGCGATGGCCAAAGTTCTGCCGGATCATCAGCGCGTGACAAACCGGACAGGGAATATAGGCGTGCTGCGGATGCGTCTCGGCGCCCACTGCCGCGCAATGTTCGGAGACCGGCGGCGGATCGCGATGGTCGGCGTTCTGTCCCTCTTGACTCGCCTGCCGAATGAGCTGCCGGAACGTTTCGGTCCCTACCCAAATTCCAGCGCAAGCTTGACACTCCAGGACTAAACCTCCGCCGATAGCGCGGCTGTTCAAGCGGTGGCCTTCTCCACATACCGGGCAAATCAGAGCAGTCTCTTCGATACTCAGCGGCTCGGCCGCCAATGGGTTGCCGCAATGGTCGCAGAACTTCGCCCGATCGCTGATGCGAGCCAAGCAGTGGGGGCAGATCGTGTCGAGGTCCTGCTCGCGCAGCGTGAAATCGGCGCCGCAAAAGCTGCACTGCGAATTCCCCTCGTGCCGCGGCGCCCCGCAAGAGGCGCAGCGCACCACCGTCGCATCGTGTCCTTGCGGCTGCGCGATCGTGACGACCTGGCCGCACCGGCAGCGAAACCGCCCGCCGGCCGGTCGGCCGGAGGCGTCATATTGGCGGTGGCAGGCAGGGCAGGCGATGAGGAGACGCATGGGAGGGGAGGCCGGAGGTCGGATTGTTGGAGTTCAGCCTTCAGGCTGTCGTCCGCAAGCTAAAGCCCGTACTCCAGCAATTGGTCGGTCGCCGGAGATCGTTCGTTGGCCGGTTCGCTCGCGAACCGAGGATCGCGCTGGCCGGAATAGACCGCTACATGGACGGTCCGACGGGGTTTCATTTCCGTCAGTGTACGCCTGCCGACCGAGGCTGTCGAGAAATCGGCGAACTGCGGGTTCCCGCCAATCGCGACACGGCAAGATTTACCGGATTTACCGGTGCTTTCTGTTGACGGCTGTGGAGCCGCTGTTTAGGCTGGAACGAGCGCTGTTTTATTCTGCGTAATCGTCGTGGTCGGCAGCGTCATCAAAATGGGCGGCGGTTTGGGGCCACTCGCGCCCCCGGAACAACTGTGATGAGGAGCCTTCTGCATGTCATTGAATGACTGGGTCTCGCGCCAATTCTCCCGTCCAGCTTCCCGCGGCCGACGTGCGAAGGGATCTGCGCGCAAAGCGGGGCGACTAGCAATCGAGCAGCTTGAATCGCGCCGCATGATGGCGGTTCGCGTACACCAGGTCGCCGGGGTCTGGTTTTTCGACCTCGACCCAAATGCAACTCCTCTGGATGCCGACTACTACGCCATCGATCTGCAATTCCACCGAGGATCCGACAGCGTCCATTACATCATTGACGACCTTGGCGGAGGGAATCCGAAACTCGCTGCAGAGGCACAGGGCGACATAACGGTCGGCCCCGGCGAGACGTTGACGCCGGGTCAGGGTATTGTGATTGAACTCAACGATCCAGGCATCAGCAAAATTCCTGGCCTAACCAACCAAGTTGAACTCGAAGACGTCAATAGCGGGGGTAACACTGGCGGCCTGAATACGCGACCTCAGGACGAAACCTTTTCGATGAGCGTCTGGAAGGAGGCCGGTCTTGGCGTCATCGGTCCCGTTGCCGAGTACGATCCTTTCCCGAGCGGCAACACGAACGGGATTCCCGATTCGAACACGCAAACCCCGAATCTTCAGGTGCTTTGGGAGACCTTCAACACCAGCAAAATTGCCCAGACGCTCTTCGTGGCCGACCACACGACAGATGGCGGCGATCGAATCGCCGTTCAAGCCACCGACGGCCCCAATCCAGTGACTTTAGACCCTGGTGTTAGCACATTTCTCACCGGAGGCGTTTTCCATTATCCCGGCGAGTTTCAAGCGCCAGTCCCGGTCTCAAGGGGCGACGAGTTCGATATATCGTCCGATTCGGCTGTCAACGACGGCCCCAATTTTATCGGCAACACGAACGGCATCACCGGCCCGCTGACCATTGAACAGGGCGCGGGACAAAACACCGTCATCATTTCCGACAAGGGTGACACGACGTTGACGATGCCTCCCACAGTCACCCTGAGCAGCGCCCCGGGGTTGGCACCGCCGGAAATAGACGGCACGATCACGGGGATTTCCCCCGCTCCCATCAGTTATTTCAATCCGGTTGCACCGGATCCTTTCAATTTGCCGGTGCCCATCAGCAGCGTTTCGCTGGAACTCGTCGGCGCCGACGCGATGCCCACCACGTTCGATGTGACTGGCACCATTGAAAACGCCAGTATCGTGGGACATAAAGACCCGGCTAATAACCCGTGGCTTAACACTCTGACTCTCGACGGCGGCGCCGTCGGCGGAAATGTGTTCAACATCCAAGCCGCCACCGTCAATAAACTGACGATCAATTCCACCACTTTGGACTCGATCAACATTGCCTCCGACGCCCCGACGAACGCCGGCAATACAGCCGGAATCGGCGCCGCCACTGCGATTACGGTCAATACCAGTGGGCTTGGAAACACGCTGGCAATCAGCGACCAGTCGGGCGCTAATCCCGACAACGTCACGCTCACCAGCTCTCAGATCAGTGGATTCAGCACGACAACTTCAACAACTCCAGCTGGATTCACCACAATACTTCCAATCTCCTACACCGAAGCCGCTGGCGGCGGCGGGCTCGCATTCGTTCTCCGCGGTCCGGACACTCAGCCGACGGTTTTCAACGTCGCCAGCACGCTGCCGTTGGACACCGTGATTCTTAACGGGGGTCCCATTGGCGGCAACGTATTCAATATCCAGACGGCCGCTGGGTTATCCGTCACGGCCAATACGGGGGACGGCAACGGGGACATCGTCAACGTCACCTCGACTCTGGGCTCGCTCGGCGGAAATCTGGACGGTATCGCTGCCCAAGTGACGGCCAACTTCGGCATTGGCACCGGCGATATCCTGAATGTCAGCGACGAAGGAGGCCTCGCAAGCAGCACCACGGCCGATGTCACGCTCTCCAATACGCTGGTCGGCGCCGTCACCTACAACTTCATCAGGGGCTTCACTCCGCCCTACATCGCTTACTCCGAGGGCGGAACTCTGGCGGTCAACATTTACACTTCAAACTCCCAACCGACCGACGTCTCGGTCGCAAGCACGCTCGGTGCGGGGACTACTTTGTCGCTGACCGGCGGCGCGGGAGGCGACAATGCCTTCAATCTGCTCAGCGCCACCGCCGATTCGGTGACCATTAACACGGGCAACGGCGGACTCAACGCCGTCACCATCTCGGATAGCGCACCCGGTGTCTCGGGCACAACGGCGGGGATCAGCGCCACCACGGCGGTCACCGTCAACACGGGCTCCGGGGCGGACAAGCTCGTCGTCAGCGATGCCGGAGGCGCCGCGGGAGACGCGGTAACGCTCACCAATGCGCAAATCAGCGGATTTACCACGATTCCGATTGCTTACACCGCCGTCTTGAGCGGGAAGCTCGAAATCGATCTCGATGGTTCGAACGCCAGTGGAGACACATTCAATGTCCCCAATACGCTCGCGCTGGGCCTCGGAAACTCAGTGTCGCTTACCGGCGGTCTTGCGGGAGGCAATGCGTTCAACCTTGGCTCGACGGCCGCCGCGAACAACGGCCAGCTAAGCCTCCTCGGCGCCACGATCACCGTCAACGGCGGCGGAGGGATCGGCAACAATTTGGAAATCAACGACCACGGCTCGACGGGAGCATTCAACTATCAGGTCGGCTCCAGCAGCGTGAAGACGGACATCTCGAGTCCCCGTCCGTTCGGCGGCGTGACGTTTTCAAACGTGCAAACGATGCAGCTTGACGCCACCGAAAAGCGAAACCTGTTCACCGTGGCTCCGAGCGCGACCACCGTTTACACCATCAACGGTTACGGACCAACCGCCACCGGCGCGCCGGGAGGAAACGTCCCGGCCAACGCCGGCGATCAGATTACTCTCGTCCCGGCCGGCACGCAGAACTTCGTGCTCACGAAGACGGCCGTTCCCGCCGGAGGCAATTCATATAACGGCAATTGGACTTTCAGCAACCGCGACCCGATCAATTTCACCAATATCGAGTCCCTGCCGATCCCAAATGCCGGCCCGTCCGTTTCCAATCCGATCCTTGTCGAGGGCGCCGACGCCAGCGTTTCCGGCCAGCCGCTGGTCAAAGTCCTATTCGCCGCCAACGGCCAGTCGGTCGATCCAGCGCATCCCAATGGCTTCCTCGCCTACGAGACGACCTATCACGGCGGCGTTCGCGTCGCGGTCGGGTATTTCGACAACACGGGACAACAGGAAATCGCGGTTGCCCCCGGGGCCGGACATTCGCCCACCGTCAAGGTGTTCGATCTGTTCGGAAACATGTTGTTCCAGTTCCAGGCCTATGCGTCGACCATGACCAACGGGATCAATATCGCCGCGGGCAATATCGAGGGCACGGCGGCGGGTAAGACCGAACTCGACGACATCGTCACCGTCCCCGCCCGCGGCGTCTCCGAGGTCCGGGTCTGGCACGATCAGTTCCCGACGGTCCCGGCCGTGCCCGTCACCATGTACCGCGACTTCACCGTCTTCGGAACGGGCTTCATCGGCGGCTCGACGGTGGCCGTGGCCGATCTCAATCTAGACGGTCGCGGCGACGTGATCGTCGGTTCCGGATCCGGAATGCAGTCGCTGATCGAAACATTCGACGTGAAGCTGGCGGCGTCATCGTATAATCCATTCAGGATCTTCTATCCGTTCGACGCCAGCTATCGCGGCGGAGTCAACGTTTCGGCAATCAGCGTCGGGCCGGGTGTTACCGTCCCGGAAGTCATCGCCAGCCAGGCAAATGCCGGCTCGCCGATGGTCCGGATCTTCAACGGAGTGAATGGCATCGTTACGAACACGTTCACTCCTTACGCGGGCAGCGGCTCGAATACGGCGGTGCGTACGGTCGCGAAGTCGGTCGGCGGCCACCTGTATGTCTACACCGCCCAATCGACGCACGGACAGAGCAATACGATTCGCCAATACGATCCGTCCACCAACGCGATCATCGACTTCATTCTGGAGAGCGATCCCAATTTCCTCGGCATCTATTTGGGCTAGAGCCAACGACCCTCGCAAGGCATTTCCATTTTGAAATAGCTTAGCCCTTTGAAGCGGAGAACCACGGATTAAACGGATTTCACGGTTAAGACACGGCAAGAAATGGATTTGGCCCTGGTCAGAAAATCCGTGTCATCCGCGTAATCCGTGGTTTGCAGCATTCGACTACAGAGTTACAAGAAGCGAAAGGCCATGGCGATTCGGGCCTCGCGCTAGACTTTCCACGTCGTTAAAACATAATGGAAATTGCACGTTTTTGATCGGCATCGTTATTGAATCGGCGCAGCGGATTGCGTCTAGCTTACGCGGCGATTTCCCGCCGTGGCTCGTCCGGAACCTTCTATCTCGTTCGTGAGGAGAGAGTCTTGTCCATGTTTGGCAACCACCGCGCCCATTCCGAGCCCCGCCTCGGCCGCAAGAATAAACGTCGCAACGACCGCAAATCAGCGCGCCGGTTCGAGCAGCTCGAAGAGCGCTTGACGCTGAGTTCGAATCCGACACTGAGCATTCCGACGACTCTGGTCGGATTGCGGAACGGCATTGTGGCCGTTCCAATAAATGTCAATCAGCTTACGGACAACCTCGGCGGCTCGCTGATTTCGACGTTCACGGGAAGGGGGAACACTTCATTCGACCCCGCGGCGCTTGCCTACATCAACTGCACCCGAGCCGGCCTGAGCAGCGCGGATTTTGCCGTCGATTTCGATCCGAACGTGTTCAGCGTCAGCCGGTCCGACGTTCATCTCGGAACGATCCCATCGAACGTCGTCGCTCAGTTTCCGTTCAGCCTCCAACCAAACAGTAATCCGCCGCCGATTGGTTGGACCTTGACCGTCGGCATTTCCGCCGCGAATCCGGGGCAACTGAATATCCACCTCGCGGCCTCAAACAAGTATGCCAACATCATCAGCACGACGGCGACATCATCGCCCGAAAACGTCTCCGACCTGGTTTTCGCTGGCCCCACCAGCGCGCCCACGGGTCCGGTCGTCGGCTCGATCGATTCGCTCGTGATGATCGACTTCCATATCAAATCGACTGCCGCGCTTGGTAAGACGCAAATCAACCTTGCCGCCACCAATGCGGCCGGGGCAAACCCGACCGACATGTTCGACGCGACCGGCCGTAAGTACACGCTCGGCCCGGCGCCGACCAATGGGAGCGCGGATATCGGCGTGGACGGCACACTCACGGTCTTGTCGACTCCGCCCGCAGTGGGAACTTGGACGCAGATTAATGTCACGACGCCGACGACCAACCCTCTCGTCGCCGCGGCCATCCTCAACGAAGGCATCGGTCACATGCTGCTGTTGCCCGATGGCTCCGTGATGGCGCAAGGCGGCTCCGACCAGCCGACGGCCGACTGGTTCAAGCTGACTCCCGATGCGACGGGCAACTACGCCAACGGGACTTGGACGCAATTGGCGTCGATGAACACCGGTCGCCTGTTTTATGGATCCGTCGTTATGCAGGACGGACGAGTGATGGTTCTCGGTGGCGAGTTTTCGTTCAAT
>DASZFO010000141.1 GCA_035939775.1 Pirellulales bacterium
TGTCATTCGTCGAAGACAATCGCGCCACGAAGACTACGTTCTGGAGTCACACGGGTGACATCCGCGTCCGCACGCTGCGGATCCGCGGTTTGCAGCACTACTACGGCGCGGGCGACTTGCGCAAGCAAGTGCTGTTCGACAATAGTCTCGACGTCTTCGCCGGCGAAATCGTGATCATGACCGGACCTTCCGGCTCCGGCAAAACGACCCTGCTCACGTTGCTCGGCGCATTGCGCACCGTGCAGGAAGGGAGCGTCGGCGTCCTGGGCCACGAATTGCTCGGCGCCACTCCCGCCGAACTCATCTCGACGCGCCACAATCTGGGCTTCATCTTTCAAGCGCACAATCTTTTCGGCTCATTGACGGCGATGCAAAACGTCGCAATGGGCTTGGAACTGTTTCCTTTCACACGCGCCGAGATGAAGGAGCGAGCCGCGACGCTCCTCACGCGGCTGGGGCTGGGGCAGCGATTGAATTACAAGCCGCACTCGCTCTCCGGCGGACAGAAGCAGCGAGTGGCGATCGCCCGCGGGCTGGCCCATCGGCCGAAGATCGTGTTGGCCGACGAGCCGACCGCGGCGCTCGACGAAAAATCGGGGCGCGAGGTCGTGACGCTGTTCAAGGAATTAGCCCGCGAAGAGCAAGTGACGATCGTGATGGTCACTCACGACAATCGAATTCTCGACGTCGCCGACCGGGTCGTGAACATGGTCGATGGCCGGATCAAATCGGATGTGGTGGTGAGCGAGGCGGCGCTGATCTGCGAATTCATCAAGAAGGTGCCGCCGTTCCAGTCTCTTTCGCCGGCCACCCTGGCCGCGATCGCCGACAAGATGTGGGCCGAGCAGCATTCGGGAGGAGAAGTCATCGTCCGCAAGGGAGAGCCGGCAGATAAGTTCTACCTGATCCGCCACGGCGAGGTCACGGTGCAAAGCGACGATGGTTCGGGACAGCAAATGGTCGTCTCGCTGAAGGAAGGCGAATGCTTCGGCAAGAGGGCTTTGCTCGCCGCCGATCCCTCGCCGGCGACCGTTCGCACCACCAAGAGCAGCTTGCTTTACACGCTAGGGCGGGATGATTTGAAAGCCGGGCTGGATTCGAGTCCCTCGTTTCGCGAAGAGCTGCAAAAGGCGCTCTTCGATCGGCAGTAGAAGTGGACGGTCAATGGAGCAATGATACGTTGGGTGCCATGCCCACGGCTCGGCGTGGGCATGGACTGTGTTGGCGCATGGCCACTCAGAGCAGTGGCCATGGCATCCGTCAAATCAGATTCGAAGCGCCGCTAGCTACGGGCAGCAATTCATTTGGCGCAAAACGCGGCTGGCGGCATCGTAGCCGCATTCGACGGCGAGCAGTCCCTCTGCCTCCTTGAGCTTGACCACTGCCAGCTTCCATTCGATCGCGTCGTGCAGCAAATCCTGCTCGATCGCCAGCACGTCGAGTCGCGCCTTGCGCACTCCGAGCGGCGCGCCAGCAGTAAGTTGCTGCTGCTGTTCGCTGGCTTGCAAATGCGCCTGGGCCACGGCGAGCCGTTGGCGCGCGATTGCGATCTGACCGATTCGCGCCTCGAGAATCGCAATCGCTTGGAGCGTTTCGTCTCGGGCCGCGCGCTCGCGGTCGGCGAGCAATTCGGCCATTTGCGCGGAGCGCGCCGCCCGCTCGTCGTCCGCGGCGCGGTGGTGCACGAGCAGCGCCAGGCAACCCATTGGCGGCGGCGCTGCGCCCAAGCCGCCTCCCGAAAGCTGCAGGATCGCTCGGGCAGCCGCATCGCTGTCGTCGCTGTTGGAACCGGCAACGAGGCGAACTGCTGCGAGATCGGCACGATTCGCTAGCGCCACATTGACCGACTGTTGCCGATCCGGCACATCCGCCGTGACGGCCAGCGACGCCTGCGGCCAAATCCGCGCATCCCCGACCGTATCGACGCCGAGCAAATTCTTAAGTTGAAAGTTCAGCGTGCTTACGGTGGCCCCTAGTTCCGTCTGTCGGTGCCACAAATCGAGCCGCTGGCCTTCCGCCTCCGGTTTCGAGACGGGCGAGACGATCCCGCGCTCCTGCAGCCGGCCAACGTCGGCCAGCACCAGGTTCATTTCGCGCCCGCGCTGCTCGAGGTTGTCGGCGCCCGCCTCCGCTTCAAGCAGTCTCAAGAAGGCTTCCAGTGCATCGCCCGCGGCGACGTTTCGCTTGTAGACGGATTCGAGCCGCAGCACTTCGCTGGTCATTTCCGAGCCCCCCTTGTGCCCGCAAAGTCCTTGCGATTGGGCGGCCGCGGCATCAGCCTCGTGGACGAGCAAATTGGCGATCGGCGCGTTCTTCGCTGCGAGACATTGGGCTTCGCGCTCTTCGAGGGCGCAGAACCTTGTGTCTCCGTCGAAGCGTGGTGGAACGTCTTGCGGTGCGATCGACGAAACGGATGGGCGAATCGGAAGTCGTTCGGCCGGTCGGCACTCCAGCACCTGCGGCGCGGCGCCAGCGCAGCCCGTCTCGGCGCAGCGGTCGCGACTCGCGCATCCCGCATTCAGCGCGAGCGCAAGCGCGACGACGATCTGGAATGGCCGTGTTCCGGCGGGCATGGATGGGATTTCGGCGGGAGGGATTTGCGGGCGGTGAGACGTATACAGCTATTTATCGCCCTGCCGAAAACTCCCGCTGCAACGGTTATGCGCCTCTTGCCCGTTTTCCCGGCGAGCGCACGCCACCCGTCGCGGATTACAATCCGCACAATCCGCAAGCCTTACGCACTTTCACGGGCGCGGACTGCTATACTGACCCGCGGCGACGATATCGACGTCCAATGATGGAGCGCACACGATGCCAAGCGGTAATGACACTGGATTGACGGAATCATGGCTTGCGGCAGTCGCGCAGATCGTCGGTCTCTTGAATGGACTCGGCACCGTGAGCGCGATGTCTGCCGCGTTCCCGTCGTTGCTCCTCGCCGCAGTCGCGATAAGCTCACGGGCAAGCGGAGCCGAATCGCCAAATCCAGCCTCCAGCAACCGGCCGAATATCGTGTTCATCTTGTCAGACGACCTCGGCTACGGTGAACTCGGCTGCTACGGCCAGAAGCTGATCCAGACTCCACGCATCGACCGGATGGCGGCCGAGGGAGTTCGGTTTACCGATTGCTACGCCGGCTGCACCGTTTGCGCTCCCTCGCGCTGCACTTTGATGACCGGACTGCACACCGGCCACTGCCGAATTCGCGGCAATGCCGCCGTGCCGCTCTTGCCCGACGACGTGACCGTCGCCAAGGTGCTCCATGCGGCCGGCTACGCCACGGGCATCATTGGCAAGTGGGGCTTGGGTGGGCCGGATTCATCGGGAATTCCCAATCAGCAGGGCTTCGATTATTGGCTCGGCTACCTCGATCAGGTCCACGCCCACAACTACTACCCGGATTATTTGTGGCGGAACGAGCAGAAGGTCCCGCTGCCCAACGTCGTGATCAAGGGCGTGGCCACGAAGCGAGTCGTGTATTCGCACGATCTGTTTGCCGCCGAGGCGCTCGAGTTCGTCGAGCGCCATAAGAGCGAGCCGTTTTTCCTCTACCTGGCCTTTACGATTCCTCACGCCAACAACGAGGCCTTCAAAGCCGGACAGGATGGCATGGAAGTGCCCGACGACAAGCCCTATTCCGATCGCGATTGGCCGCGAGTGGAAAAGAACAAGGCGGCGATGATCACGCGGATGGATGCCGACGTCGGCCGTTTGCTCGACAAGCTCAAAGCGCTGGGACTCGACGAGCGCACGATCGTTTTCTTCACCAGCGACAACGGACCGCATAAAGAGGGAGGCGTCGATCCGGCGTTCTTTCGCGCCGGCGGTCCGCTGCGCGGCACGAAGCGCGACCTTTATGACGGGGGCATCCGCGAGCCGATGATCGTTCGCTGGCCAGGCCGCATCGCACCGGGTCAAACGAGCGATTTCGTCTGGGCCTTCTGGGATTTCTTGCCGACCGCGGCGGAACTGGCCGGCGTCAAGAGGCCCTCGGGTCTCGACGGGATTTCGGTCGATCCAGTTTTACTCGCGCCGCCTGGCAAAGCCGCGAACGTCCCCCCGCATGAATTTCTTTACTGGGAATTTCACGAAGGAGGCTTTCTACAGGCGGCCCGAATGGGCCGTTGGAAGGCCGTGCGAACAAAGCTGGACCGTCCGCTCGAGTTATACGACTTGCCCGCCGATCCGGGCGAAGCAACCAATCTGGCCGAAAAGCATCCCGAAATCGTGGCCCGAATCGAGGCCTATCTCAAGACCGCTCGAACCGATTCGCCGCAGTGGCCGGTCCAGATTGTTCCCAAGAAGAGCGGCGCGCCGAACTAGATCGGGGGCTTGCCCGTAGCGGAATTCGCCAGAATTCCGAAGTCCAGAGGAATCTGAATTCTGGCGAATTCAGCTACTCGCCGGGAATCATTGCCGCGGCCTACGCAACGTCAAGTTGTGATGGCTCGGCCTCGCAGGCCAATACGAATTCCTTCAACGCAGGTAAGTATTCTTCCGGCAACGGGCTCGTGATGACCAACCGCTTTCCGAACGGGTTGAAGTCGACGAATTCGTGGTATTGGATTGTGCCGCCGATCACGAGAACATCGCAGCCGCAGTTGAGCGCGAACTGGACAAAGCCAGAGTCCGAGGAAACGCAAAATCGCGAATGGTTCAGGTAATAGACCTGTTCGAGAATGTCGTTCGGGCGGATGAAACTGTCCGCCATCGGAATCTCCAACGTCTCTCCCCGTAAACCGTGAACGACAATCGGCAGGGAAGTCAGTTCCGCGAGCCGCCGAAGAATCGCTTCCCATTGACCTGCGTCAAGGTTTTTGCTCGCGAAGCCATGCCGCCCGCGCGGAAAGATGCTGATGTATTGGCGCCGCGAGTCGATTCCTGATGGAGCTTCAATGCTGAATTGACGGGTGCCATGGCCACTGCCCTGAGTGGCCATGCCTCGTTGCACCTCATGTCCACGCCGAGCCGTGGGCGCGGCACCCGACGTGTCGAAACAGCATTGCAGCTCCGCCAGGGTCGTCAAAGGCGAGTTCAGATAGAAGAAGCGCGCCAGGTGAACTCTGCCGCGGTTTGGGAGATCGTCGAATAATGTCTGCAACTCGTGGTTGAATCCTTGCCGGAAGAGCGCCCAATGGAACCGCCTGCAATTGTAGCGGTGACAAACCCGGCGTCGCTCGTCGAATGACCAATCGGGCGAAACACACTCGACATGATCTGGAAATCGGCTGCGGAGCAGTTCGGCATAGCTCGGGTACGTGCAGATCTTTAGTCGCAGTTCGGGGCGCCGCAGAAACAGCCCCTGCAATCCGCCCAGCACTTCCAAATTGAAATAGCCAAACTCGCCGAAATAGTAGTACTTGGTTTCCCGCCAATAGAAGCGGTTCAACAATCGCGACGACACTGCGCGAACTCGCTTCAGCAACCGACGACGGCTAAATCTCAGTTTCATCGGCCTGCCTCTCAGCGCGGCTAACCAAAGTAGCAGGCACACTCCGTGTGCCGTGGCAGTTACGGCACGCCTACTGCATTAACGAAGATCGTCACGCTGCCGCTCGGAGAGCCGCCCCGTGCGACTGCAATTGGCTCGTCCGGGCGGCCAATGCTTCGCTTAGGAGCACCGTTCCGTTCAGGTACGCGTACATGCTGCTCAAAACGTCGTTAGCTACATAGTCCGCCACCGACAACCAGATGATGGCGTGTACGATGTCGATTTCGATCATGCTTCGGCCAAGATAGTGAGTGCTCCTCGATTCGCGCTCGAAAAAGCGCCGTCGCCGGGCAAGCACATTCGGCGGCAGGAGTGGGGGAACGACGAATCCGCCATCTTCCGCGAGGGCAAACCGGTTGCGACCTGTGCTGAACGTGTCGTAGCCACCGCAAAACCCGTAGTAGAGCTTGGCGAAATCATAAAGCGCGTCGCCGAACAGCGGCGTGCCGCCGAAGCTGCCGCGCGGATCGATCAGATACAGGCGGTCATTTCGGTCGATCAACGCGTTGGAGAGTTGCAGGTCGCCATGAATGAAGTGGAACCGCTCTGGAAAGACCGCCCGCACGGCGTCCGCGTTACGTTCGAGCAAGTCGCGCGGGTTTGGGTATTCGCGGCCGTTCACCGTGAAGCAGTTGCGATTGAAATCCTCGAAGAGGAAATCTACGCGATCCAGTCGTTCGAGCGTCTTGACCAGATATTGCCTCTGGCAGGCGTCAGCGTTCGCGGGAAGGCTTGGCCGGCTGGTGTGAATCGTGCGAGCCAGCGCCGACAGACGTTTGACGATTTGACGTTCCGCCGCGGGCGACGGATCGCGTTCCAATCGCATCCAGCAGGGTTCGGCATCCAATCGCTCCAAGACCAGCGGCTTCGTCGAATGGACTCGCGGCAAAAAGGAAAACTCCGCGGCTCGATACCAGTCGGCCTCGTTTTCGTGCATCTGGACGTCGGAGAAGTCTTTGATGACGACCGACTCTTGCAACTGAATCGTCGCTCTGGATCCAAATGCGCGAGTGGACAGATCGCGGGCCGCCAATCGGTCTTCGTGACGATATCTGGTATGATCGCCGATGTCCGTAAAGTCCTCCACGGTGACGCCCCGGAAGCTGTCGCCACGAAAGGCCGCGAGGACTTCAGTCTCGCCGATCGATTCGACTTGAAAGTTCGAGCGAAAGGCATGTTCCAGGTCGTTCAACAGAAAAATGCCGAGAACCCCGTTGCTGTGCGGAGTCCGCTCCGTGCCAGCGGCGCAGCCGCTCTGTAGGGAACGGGGCGCCCTCTGGGCCCCGTGGCGTTCCGCAAACGGCCGGCCCTCGCGGCAGCGGAACTGCCGGTCGCAAAACACCCACCGGCAATGGTCCGCGATGTCGGAAGTCACGACGATGTTCTTTGCGTCGTCATGCGCCACTTCAGGCGTTTTATGAAGCCACACATCCGACCAATTCAAAATCACCCGCGGCGACCGTGCCGCCTCAAGCCCCAAGCGGACGGCATCGAAAGTCCCGCTGGGGCGCGGCTGCATAACGAACCGGATCGGCAGGCCTCCGTCGTAATAAGTGGATATGTACTTTCGCAGAATTCGTTCGTTGCGCGGGTTGTGGACCAAAACGACTTCATCGACAATTCCTTGCCAGCTCTGAATAATCCGAAAGAGCAGCGGCCGCTGTCTAATTGGGAGCAAACATTTCGGGAAGTAAAAGCTCGCCATTCGGCTGCCGCGTCCGCCGCAGGGAATGATTAGCGTGCGCATTGGAGACCCTTGCCGGTTCTCGGGATCGGGGGCCGAATTGTAGCCATTCCCTGGGCCGATGCGAACAGCATTATTCGGCTCGACGCCGGTGATGGGGGTAGGATTGAGAATGCTGAAATTGTTTAGCGGTTTGAAGCAGAGAATCACGGATGTCGCGGATTTCACGGATAAAAGCGCGCGACTTATTGACCCAATTCTGTTCAGAAAATCCGTGTCATCCATGTAATCCGTAGTTTGCCCTTCTCCCCACCGGGTTTGCGAGCCATTCCGAGACGGCCAGGTGAATGCATGAGATGCAGCGCGATCGTGCTTTGCGGCGGTCGGAGCCGGCGGATGGGAGAGCCGAAGGCGTGGCTACCATTCGGCGGTGAGCGATTGTTGCAACGGATCGTTCGAGTGGTAGCGACCGCCGCCGAGCCGATCGTCGTCGTCGCGGCGCCGGATCAACCACTGCCGGAACTTCCCGCCGCAATCGCAGTGGCGCGCGATCCGATCGCCGGCCGCGGGCCGCTGCAAGGCCTGGCAACAGGGCTGGCGGCGCTCCCCGACTCGGTCGAATTGGTGTTTGCCACGGGCACGGACTCTCCGCTTCTCAATCCGGCTTGGATCGCGCGGCTGGTCGATCTCATCGGCGAACATGATCTGGCGATCCCATTCGTCGCCGGCTTTCACCATCCGCTCTCCGCAGTCTATCGCCGAGCCGCGACCATTCGCGCCGTCAATCGGCTGCTCGCGGCCGATCGCTTGCGCGCCACTGATCTCGTGGAAGAACTCCGCGCGCGGATCGTCACGGCCGACGAGCTTCGCGACATTGATCCAGATCTGGCGACCTTGCGGAACATCAATACGCCGGAGGAGTACCAAGCGGCGCTTGCCGCCGCCGGATTCGACCGAACGACATGATCTCTAGCTGGCAAGGCAGCGTCAAAGAATGGGCGCGCGAGTTGCAGCACCTTTGTATGATTGCATTTCGACGAGGAGGCTGGCGGCGCGCGATACCGAAATCTATATTGACGGGCGCGGTTGCGTCCCGAATGGTTTCGACTCTGGATTAAGGAGAATTATCATGGCCGCCAGTACGGTTCACGAAGGTCACGTTCATCAACATGGCGCGGGCTGCGGGCATACGGCGATCGAGCACGAAGGGCACGTCGACTACCTGCACGACGGACATCTCCATCATCCGCATGGCAACCACGTGGACGAGCACGTGATCGCCGTGTCAACGACGAATCCAGACGTCTGCACGCCGAAGCACAAATGCGGTGGGCACGACGCGACGCACGTCCACGGCCCAAACTGCGGCCATCCGGCGATCCCGCACGGCGACCACGTCGATTATCTAGTCGACGGTCACCTGCACCACCCGCACGGCGATCATTGCGACGATCATGGACCGGTGAAGATCAAGTCGTGACATGGATCGGCCGGTTTTGAGCCGTCCGCGCGGCCCAAATCAGTGTACACGTGAAGCGTAATCCGAATTTCTTTCGGGCATTGCCGCTGTGCGCCAGTTCCAAGAGCGAACGGGCGTCTTAGACCGCTTTCAGCGCCCTCTGTCAGCGCGGCCGGCATGATTCCGTCCTACCTGGCTTGGGCGGTACTTGCATTTGGCCCGAAAACTTGCGCAAAAGGCTCGCGCTCGCGCTTGACAAAGTTGGGCGATTCTGATTTATTGTTTTGATATATCAAAACTATAGATTTGAAATAACAAGAATAGTGATTTGAAGGAGTTTCTGCGGGGCGGGGTCGGAACTCGAGAAGAGTCATGCCGACGGGCGCGGCTGCGGCGATCGAATTCATATCCATTTCAGGGGGAAGTCATGGCAGCGTTGAAAGACGGGCGTCGAGAGCGTCCGGTCGCAAGTCTGATGAGCCGCCTGGGCTCGCGAAAACTCGCGGTCCGCGCTCGCCGTGATCTCCGACCGCGAATTGCGTTCACGCTCGTTGAGTTGCTTGTGGTGATCGCCATCATCGGCGTCCTCGTCAGCATCCTGCTGCCGGCCATTCAAGCGGCGCGCGAAGCCGCGCGCCGCACCGGCTGTGCCAACAACCTGAAGCAGATCGGACTCGCAATCAACAACTTTCGCGCGATGCGGCGCGCTTTTCCGCAAGCCTATCTGCAGTTGAGCATACCCGACCCCACGGCGCCGAAAGGCACGGAGTCCTTCGGGCCATCGGCGATCACGCAGATCCTCCCATACCTTGAAGAAATCAGCGTGTACAAACGAATCGACGTGACCAGGGGATCGCTCAGCACCGTCAATATGCCGCCGACAAATCCGGCCTATTCGACCCGCATCAGCCCGATGCTGTGCCCGAGTTCGCCCGGGAATCCCACGGCCGATTACTCGGCTGAACTCGCCAATAGCTTCAACAACTTCGGGATCACCGTCACGCCGGCAGCGGGCCTGATTTTTGGGCGAACCGACTACGCGCCCGACGCGGGAATGTCGGCGGACATCCCCGGCATCGCCATCAACGCCGGAGCCTCGATTATCTGCGAGCCACCGGATGGTCCAGTCCGGGACATCCCGGACGGATCGTCAAAGACGATCCTGTTCAACGAAGACGCAGGCCGCCCGGCGTGGTACGGAAGCGGCGGCATTGCCACGATTTCCGGGTACCGGCCGGCGATGGGCAACTACACCAGCGACGGCCCGGCCCCGCAAGGCGGCGGCGCTTGGGCCGATCCGTTGAACTACATCGCCACGAACGGCGCCGACCCCAGCGGGAATGGGATCGCCGCCGGCGGCGGTTTCATGGGGATTCCCGCGGCGCCGTGGACATGCTCGGAGGGCTGTAGCAACGACAGCGAGGTTTTTTCCTTTCACCCCGACGGCAGCAACATGTGTTTTGGCGACGGATCGGTCAAATTCGTCAGCGGCGGCCTCACGATGGCCCAAATGTCGGCCCTATTGAGCCGCGCCGGTCACGAAGCGATCTCGTTCGACTATTAAAATGAAACGCCAAGGAGGCGGCGCAGTGAATATGGCACGTTTTTGTCTGTTGGCGATCGTGTCGCTAGCTTCCACTTCGTGCAGCAACAGCAACCGAATCTACCCCGTCTCCGGCAAAGTCATGTACGCGGGCCACCCAGCCAGCGACGCCACAGTGTTTTTCTATCGGCGTGGCGGCGATGCGATGAACGACCCGCTGATCATGGGAATCGTCCAGCCGGACGGATCGTTTGAACTAGCGTGTGGTTCAATCGGCAAGGGCGCCCCTGCGGGCGACTATGACGTTGTGATCGAATGGAAAGCGCGTTCCAGACACAACGGCGACCAAAGCAACGGGCGCGACAAGCTCAATGGCCGTTTTTCCGACACGAAGCATCCCTTGTTGCACGCCAAAGTCGAAGCGGAAGCAAATAACCTTCCACCGTTTGATCTGAGGGAAACCAATCCGGTTTCAAACAGATGAGCTTTTGGGGCAATGGCGCGAGTTAAGACCCGCGGGAGCATCGACACCTTCTCCGCCGCGCCCTCCACACCGCTAGTCCCACGCCAACGCTGCCGATGCAAACGAGGGCCAGCGACGATGGCTCGGGCACGAAAGTGGCTTGTGCAAAATTGACGGCGGCGGCGAGTTGGGGGCCGTCGCCGAGGCCGTTATCCCAGAGCACGAAGATCGGTTTGGCGGCGGCGATGCCGGGCATGTCCGTGGATGGGTCCAAGACCATCATGTAAATGCCGTTGGCCGGATTGTTGCCTCCGGACCCTTGAATGAATGAACTCAGATGGATGTGCAGGTCGCCGGTGCTATCCAACGTGCCGATGTCAAAGCCGGGGATGAAGGCGTTGCCGCTGCCGGCCGTGGCGTCGGCCAGTCCGCCGGCCAAATCCAATCGCAGCGTTTCCCCGTTCGGCACCATGCCAAAATGCGGACTTCCCGTCCCGTTCCAATAGGTCAGGTTGGCGGGCAGGCCATACGGGGCGCCCGATAAGATGTCGAAGTGAAGATGTTTTCCCGGCGTGAATCCTGTTGACGGGAATCCGGGCTCGGGCTCGGCGCGCCAGCCCGGGTCCGAGTCGAAGTAGGGTTGCGTGGGATCGTCTTGGCCGAACACGAAATCGAACACCCGCAGATTAGGAGTGAAGGCGTTGTTCGTGTCATCGATGCCGCCGGTGACGACTTGCCCGTTCTGAACGCGCGGCGCGACATCGGGGTGCGGGTTTTGCGCATCAGCCGGCCGGCTGCCAAGTGCGATTCCGCCGAGGAAGGTTGCACACAACACGATTGACGATTTCGACCGAGTTCTCAAGATGCTCATCATCGGCGAACTTCCTTTCATGGGCGAGCGATTGTGCTCGCGAGTGGTCTAAGAGCAGTGTTTTTCGTGGGATCTGCTGCCGAAGTCCCGTGTCGTCTCCGACGCAAACGCAACTGACTTGCGATTAGAATAACGATGCATGTTGTGGTCGTCAAGGCTTTATGCAATTAACTTGCAATTAAATCTGGGTTGCGATAGGATGAGTGCCGAAGGCGATTCTCCGAGTTGAGTTCCCCGGCGCAAAAACGAGAATCGAGCGGATTGACGCCGCAGGCCGACCCTTTTACATTTGCAAACGTATTGCATTACATGTCAGGATGCCTCCATCGATGAACCGCCGGCTTGCCACTCTCGTGCTCTTGGCTTCCTACGGCAGCGTTGCGCTGTTCGGGCCGGAACTCCACGAGTTGATGGGCTGCCATTATCACCATCATGTGGCCAGCGAGTGGTGGCCTTCGGCGCATGGTTCAACGGCCGAGGCTTCGGTTGAAGATCGGCACGATGAGGCTGGCCACGACCACAGCACTTGTCCGCTTTGCAAGCTCCTGTCGATGGCCCAAAGCGCCGGGGTCGCCTTCTATCCCGACTGGATCACGGCCATCACGCTGAACCACGTCGCGCATTTTTGCAGTGCGCCCTCGGCCCCGCCTCTCTCTTCGTGTCGCATTCGAGCGCCACCAGCGTCTAGTGGGATTGCGCTCTCCCCGTGGTCTTGAATCGGGGCGTTAAGAACCCCTCACAAAACCGCCTGGGAGAATGGGACAGTCCCCAGTTTTGCTGCGCGGACTCCGCAAAATGGGGACAGTCCCCGGCCGTTTTGTGAGGGGTTCCAAAGCGTTCGTGTGGCGCTAGGTCGCCGCCGTCCGCGGTCTGCCGTATGTGCGGGCGACCGTTTCGGACGAGCGCGCGGCGCCGCCATCGTGAGCCTGATTCCACAAGTTCTCTCGCGATTCAGACGTTTTCTCTGAAGAGGTGCATTATGCCGGATCGTCGCGCATTCACTCTCGTCGAGTTATTGGTCGTGATCGCCATTATCGGCGTCTTGATCGCGCTGCTACTGCCCGCGGTCCAGGCTGCGCGGGAAGCGGCCCGGCGTGCGAACTGCGCCAGCAACATGCGGCAGATTGGGCTGGCGATGAATCAGTTTTGCGACGTTCACGGGGGCGAGTTTCCCGAGACGTCGCACACGAACCTAAGTCGATCGTGGATTTTCACGCTCGCCCCGTTCCTCGAGAGTTGCGACCAGATTCGGATTTGCCCTACCGATCCGAAAGCCGTCGAACGGCGCGTCGGCCTGATGAGCAGCTACGTCATGAATGGATATCTCGCAACCCCAGGGATACCGGGGGCAATCCGCAACTTCAGAAGACTGAACGCCAAGTCCAAGACCATCGAGGCCTTCGAAATCGCCGACGCGGCTCCGGTTGATCCCAGCGCCGATCACGTGCATTCCTACGACTGGTTCACGAACAGCGAACTGAAGTCGGGGCGCACGTGGGCCGACATTAACTACGACATCACCACCACCCGGCACGGCGACGCGGCGAATTATCTATATGCCGACGGCCACGTGGAACTGATTCCGGCCCAGACCATCCATGACTGGATCGGAATCCCATTTAACTTTCCCAAGCCCCAGTGAATTGGAGGCGCTCACAAAACGTGGCACTGCTTGACGGCTGCCGCGATCCGGTTGGAAATCCCTGCCAGGACATGGCAGCCGTCAAGCAGCGGCACCCGGCGACGATCTTCTCGGACAAGAGTTACGTTAGGGCTTATTATGAATCGCGTTACTCCATTCTTCGCGTTCGTGGTCTTTTGCGCGATCGGCGGCGCCGTGCGGGCCGTGCACCTTGACGTGTGGGTCCATAAGGACATTGTCAACCGCGTGGACAGCGGCTATTTCGACGTGAATGCCGGTGTGCCGATCACCCCTATGGACCGAGCCCTCGGCTGGGGTTTTCAAGAATTCGACCAAGATCCGTACTATGCGAACAATCCTGGCTACTTCGCCGAATCCAACACAAATCCGGGCGGCAGCCAATTGCCGGGCGGAAGTCTGGTGGGGTTCAACCTCCTCTCCGATTTGCAATACTGGGATGGAAACGGGCCGGTCTCGTTCGGCCCGGTGCCGGCCGGAGAGACGCTATCGATCAATTACGGCTCCAACACGGTGGTCGTCGGAACGGGCACGGGCGCACAGCCCGGCTTCACGTTGGCGCAGGTCGCATCGGGAACCGCCGAAGGGTTTCTCCACATCCACGTGAACGCGAACATCGGCGCCCCGAATGGCGTTCCCACCGACGGAATCTACATCTTCCGGGAGCAGTTGACGAGCAACGCTCAGGGAGTGATCAACTCGCTCCCTTTTTGGATCGTGTTCAACAATAACATCAGCGAAGACCAGCGCGGCGAGGCGATCAACTTTCTCTATCCGAACCAGTGGTGCGGGCCGCTGGGAGGGAGTTACAACACTGACGCGAATTGGTCGGGTACCATTCCTCTTCCTGGTCAAATCGTCCCCGTGCCGCAGTCCCCCAATGGCCAGGACACCGTGGCCAACCTCCTGGACAATCTTTACGCGGACAGCACCATCACGATCGATAGTCCGACAACCGTCGGCATCATCAATTTCAGCAGCGTACCGCGCTACACGCTCGGTGGCTCGGCCAGCTTGACACTGCAGAGCGGCAGCACGGCGCAAATCAATCTCAAACTCGGCAATCACACGATTGCGGCGCCGCTGATCATCGCCAGCAACACGGTCGTTGCCGCCGGAACGAACAGCTTGAACCTTCAAGGCGCGCAAACGTGGAACGACAACACCACGCTCACTCTGCAAAGCGGCACACTCAATTACTCGATCGCCAACGGACCAACGACGGTCGGCGCGAATGTGCAATTGGCCATTGCCACGGGGGCCGGCGTTAACGTGAACGGCACCGTCAATCCCTTTGCGGATGCCGGGCATCGCGTCAGCATCGCCAACGATAGCGCGACCGGGCTGAACATCAATGCCGCCGGGATCCGAGTCGGAAGAATCACCGGCGGCGGGGCGACTGCGGTTGCCGCCGGAAGTCAACTGACAGCCGACTCGATCATCCAGGGCGCCTTGATGATCGGCGGCACAGCTTCAAATCCGGGCCTGGTGACGATCGACGCCTCGGATTCCCTCGGCAATCCGCTCGCCGACGGCGGCTTGGTGCTCGCCGGCTCGCTGCTGTCGGGAACTTCGTTCGCCAGCGAGATCAACTCCACGGAACTCGGCGTAATCGGAACGTCGTCCGATTCTCCAACGGTGTTACCGGGCGCAGGTCTCAGCGGACTGGACTCCGCGAGCAATGTGCCTTCGGTTCCAGAGCCTTCGTCGTGGCTGCTGGCGGTTTTCGGCGTTGCATCCTGCGGATGGCTTGCTCGGCGGAGGACGCGATCGGACTAAGGCCGTTCATCATTCACTCATTCGCCATCAGCCGCCGGCGGCGGGGCGGATTGCGTGGCGGCCAGCTTGAGGGCGATCGGGTTAGCCATCGCGCCGTCGCCGCGGACCACGACCAGCTCCGCTTTCGCTTCGCCGGCCAGCGGCAGGCTGGGGAGCTTGATCTGCACGCCGAGGTCATACCAGCCCTCGATCTCCGCTTGCAGCTCCAGGCTGCCGACTCGCACCAGCACCTGACCGGCCTCCGGGCCCAAGCCCTCGCCAGCCAGATTGACCGTCTGGCCCATTGTGGCCTGCTTGGCGTCAGCGGCGAATATGGCCGGGTCGACCATCAGAATCTTATCGCGCTCGAGCGCCATCCCGTTATTCTCCTTCGTCTGCTCTTCGATCTCGTTGCGGGTATCGACCATGACGCCGAGCTTCGGAAACTTGGCGACCGTGTGCCCGTCGTCGTCCTTGATCGTGGCGTTCGCATCGGCCGGCAGCCGAATGTCAATCGCCAGCGTTTGTCCCGCGTCGATTCCCGGCACGCGCTTGCCGGCCCGCGGCGTCTCGTCGCTCTGCTCGGTCGCGGCGCCAACGATGGCCGCCACGTTGAACGGATGATCAACCGATTGCTTGCCATTGTTGCGAATCAATGCGCGATACCGCGGACCGATGTTCTTCTCTGCATTGCCGTTATCCACGAAGCGGATTGCCACGAGTTCGAGGTCGACATCCACTTCGGCCGGCTCTTGCGGCCGATCGTCGTCCACCCAGCTATCCGGGTTGCCGTCGCGATCGACGACCACGGTCGCATCCACTTCGCAATCGTCGCACTGCACCGGCTCGCAGAAATCGGGCCGCGGATCGAACCACACCGGGCAACCGAAGCACCAATCGACCCAGCCGCACCACCGCGGGCACCAGCAATGGCAGGGGCACCACTTCGGGCCGCAATAAAACTGGCCTTTGCAATGATCGCAGTAATGCGAATCGATCGGCCCGCACATCCGCTTCTGCCAGCCGCCGTTCTTCTGGAGCTTGTCGGAAAGATTCAACCGGCGGGCGATATCTCCCTTGCTCACCAGCTTGAGCTGGTCGGCCATGCCGAGCTTGCGAGCCGCCGCGCCGCTGGCGAGCGAATCGAGCTTGCCCGCCTTCACCGCGTCGGCCAACTTGCCGTTGATCGATTTTGTTCCCTTCGAGATCAGGTTCTTGGAAGCGAGGCCGCCGTTGATGACTGGCTTGGAAAAGTCTTTGCTGGCGTCGAGGTTCTTGCCGAGGTTGAGATTCTTGCGGCTGTCGAGCAACTTGGCGCTGTCGAGTTTGTTGCCCAGGCCCAGCGGTTTGGAATCGCCCACGACTTTCGACGAGTCGATGAATTTGCTCGAATCAATCTTCCGCGTGAGGCCGGCCGAGTTGGCGTTGTCGAGCCTGCTGAATGTCTTCGTCGAGTTGAAAACCGGAGAGTCGTTCTTGGGAACATTCGAGACGACCGGTTTGGTGAGATTCGAGACGACCGGTGCCGGGCGATAGATCGGCTGAGCTTGCTGAATCTGACCGGCCGAATTCGATCCGAACCCGCCGGAACTTGCATTGCGGGCGAAGCCGGCGCCGCTGCCGCCACCGCCACCTCCTCCGCCGAAAGTGTGGGCTTGCACCGACGCGGCAGCCAGCGTCATGATCGCCAGGGCCGAATCCCACGCCGGGCAATGGCCGGAATGAGCGACTTCTTAGCGGCCGTCCCGGCGCTGGACTTTCGCTCCTGCTTGATTTGCTTGGATTGCTGAATTCGGGCGAGAGCCAGCGAAGTGAAGCTTAAGGCGAACATGACACATCTCCCTATGTCGTAAAGGCTTCTAATTTCTCAACGGGCTCGGCAATCCGGCCCCCACTTAGGCTAAGCGTGAAGCTAGGGGGAATGTTACACAGCGAAGAACGGTGATATATTGCGGCGGTCGTCGAGGCATTGCATCGGCCCACCGCTCAGCCTCGATGACGGCGCCTATCGACTATTACCCCACCGGGCGCCGCATTTCACCCACGATCAAAGGCGAGGACGACGATGACGCGATTTGGATCACTGATGTTGTTCGTAGGATTCTGTCTGGTTGCGGCTGGTTGCGCAAAGCCAGAGGACAAGGCCAGCCAAGAGATGAACAAGGCCGCACAAGACATGAAGAATGCGGCTCAAGATATGAGCAATGCCGCACAAAGCCTCAACAGGGCGGCTGCGGATACCGGCGAAAAGGCGCTCGGCGACGCGGGCAGGGCACTCAACGGCGCCGCGGCCGACGCGAACAAAGCGGGCGAAGATGCCGCCAAGCAAGCCGGCGATGCCGCGAAGGCCGCTGGCGATGCGACCGCGAAGGCGCTCGGCGACGCGGCGAAAACTACCGAAGATGCCTCCAAGTCGCTCGGTGATGCGGCGAAGAACGCCGGCAAATAGCACTGCCCATTTATAGTGAGTGATTGGGTAGAACGCATCGTGCGCCAACGCCAGTGTCATCGGGCGAAGGAGGACCTGCGGTGTTTCGCTCAGGCCATCCAGCGTATCCCTCACGCCTTTGTTGGTGAAATCAATGACGAACGACACGCGGTTGAATCGACGGCGGTTCCTGATGGCGGCGGGCGGAACGGCCGCAGCGATCGGCGCAAGCGGGATTCTCGATGGCCAACGTAGTTTCGCGTCTTCAGCCGCGCAACTCCCGTTGCCTCCCGTCGCCATCTTTAGCAAGCTCTATCAGGAATTGAAGCTCGATTTCGAGCAATCCGGCGCGGTCACGGCGGAGGCCGGATTGGATGGAATCGACTGCGCCGTTCGGGCGGGCGGCGAAATCTTGCCGGAGCAGGCGGTCGAGATGATGCCGAAGTACGCCGAGGCTCTCGAAAAGCACGGCGTGAAAATGCTGCTCCTCACCACCGGGATCGTGGGAGTCGATTCACCGAGTGCCCGAGATGTTTTGGTCACCGGCAATAAACTCGGGATTCGTTACTATCGGCTTGGCTTTTGGCCGAATCGGCCGGATTCGCCCGCGGAGAAGCAAACTGCGGAGACCAAGGCCAGACTTAAGGAACTCGCGGCGATGAATCGGGAACTCGGCGTTTGTGGCCTGTTTGAAAACCATTCGGCGACAGGAACGAAAGTCGGAGCGAAATCCGACCTGCGCAAGGCCGGCGGATACGTCGGCGGCGATTTGAACGAGCTGTACGATCTCGTGCATGACTTCAATCCGGACCAAATCGCCATTGCCTTCGATCTCGGCCACGCGATCGTCGAGCACGGCGACGACTGGCACAAGCATTTTGAGCGGCTCAAGGACCACATTCGCATCGTCTATATCAAGGACGTCAAGCAGTCGGCACGATTCGTTCCGCTCGGCGAGGGAGAATTCGGCCGCACCGATTTCTTCACGTTGCTCAAGGGGATGAACTACCGCGAGCCGCTCTGCATTCACATTGAATATCCCTGGGCGCCGGCTGGAAAGAAGACCCGCGCGGCAATGGTCGAGACCCTGAAGAACAGCCGACGGGTGGTGGGCGATTGGTGGCAGCGGGCGTAATATGCCGAAGCCAACCGACATTCGCCTCTGCGAACTTACGGCGAGCACGCAATACTTGACGTACCGCGCGCCGGCCAAGTTCGGCGGCCGAACCGTCACCGACGTCGTGCTCCTCGATGTCGTCGCGGAAGTGGAAACCCGAGACGGCTGCCGTGGGCGTGGCACGGGATCCATGCCGATGGGGAACGTCTGGGCCTGGCCGAGCCGAACCGTCTCGGCCGATCAGACGCTCGCCGCGATGATTGCGCTCGCGCAAGAGTTGGCTCGCCTTGCTAATGACTATCGCGGAGTCGGCCATCCGCTGGAGATCACGCACGAGTTGGCGCAGTCGCTCCAAGCAACCGCCGATGCGATCACGCGCACCGCCGCCCTCGCCGAGGCGATGCCGCGATTGGCGCAGCTCGTCGCCGCCAGTCCATTGGAAGCGGCTATCCACGACGCTTTCGGCAAGGCACTCGGCCACAATTCGTATAACCTGCTCGGTTCCGACTATGTCTCAACGGATCTCGCGACCTATTTGACCGACGAATTCGTCGGCGAGTTTCTCGATCGCTACACGCTCCGAAAGCCCAAGCCGCGGATGCCGCTCTACCACTTGATCGGGGCGCTCGATCCGTTGACCGACGCCGACGTGGCGACTCGGATCAACGACGGACTACCTGAAACGCTCCCCGAATGGATCGCCGCGGACGGCCTGACCCATTTGAAGATCAAGCTGGCGGGCGACGATCTGGTTTGGGACGTCGACCGCGTGCTTTCCGTGGAACGGGTCGCGACGGACGCGCAAGCCGCCCGCGGATGCACGCAGTGGTTTTGTTCGGCCGATTTCAACGAGCGCTGCGCGAATGTCGAGTATCTGCTCGATTTCCTCGCTCGAATCAAAGAGCGGTCACCCGAAGCTCTCGATCGGCTCCAATACATCGAGCAGCCGACCGCGCGCGACCTGCGGGCCAATCCCGAAAACCGTATGCACCGCGCCGCGCGGATCAAGCCGGTCGTGATCGACGAATCGCTGGTCGATCTAGAAAGCCTGCTGGCCGCCCGCGAATTGGGCTACTCGGGCGTCGCTCTCAAAGCGTGCAAGGGGCACAGCGGCGCGCTCTTGATGGGCGCCGCCGCGCAGAAATACGGCATGTTTCTCTGCGTCCAAGATTTAACGTGCCCCGGCGCGTCGTTCCTGCACTCGGCGAGCCTGGCAGCCCGCGTGCCCATCGTGGCGGCCATCGAAGGCAACGCCCGGCAGTATTGCCCGGCCGGCAACCGCGGCTGGTCCGACCGGTTCCCGACGATGTTCCATATCACCGACGGCACCATCGGCACTGCGGCACTCGACGGACCGGGACTAGGTTTCTGAATTTGGTATTTACGACCTCGTCGCGAACTCCCTCTCCCTCTGGGAGAGGGCCGGGGTGAGGGGAATTCCGCTGATCGCAATCTCAGTCTCGCGTCACATCCACCTGCCACACACCGGGCCGAACCTCACGCGCCACAATTCGCACATCAAGGAACTTCTGGATGATTTCCATATTGGTGAGCGAGTGCGGCGAGAGCGGCATCGTAACGAACGATCCGCCACCGGCGAGCGCCAGCGGGAGCAGCAATTGATCGGCCATGTAGGGACCAACTGGCACATCAGCCGCCAGAAAATCGCGCACTTGGCCCGCGACCCGCGCCGCGACCATTTCTGCGCGGACGCCGCGCTGGCCGAATCCGGTGAATAACTCGGTGCCCGAATCGCTCGCGATCGTCAGCAGCAATACGTTTCCCGGTCCATGGCCGGTCGGCAGATGGCGAACGTGCAGCGAGTCAGCCGGCCAGTTCAATTCCTTGGCGACGACGGCCAATTCCCGGTCGCCGATCTCTGACGGCAGCCCGGCGACGATCGCCGTGGCCATACACTGGCGCGTGGCACCGCGTTCGGTTAACTCAAGTGGCTTCAGTTTCGGTACCGGTTCGATCCGCGCGGAAATCCGCCCGCCGCCGGCGGGATAGAAGCCGTAGCGATCGAGGGCGAGCGACACCGTCGGGCCCATCCGATTCACAAGCGGCACGAACGCTTGTTCAAGAAAATCGAATGGAGGGGCATGAGGATTATGTGTGCCGCCTTCAAAACTGATCGTAGACGGCCCGTCCGGCGTGAGTAGCGCCGGCAGAATCGTTTGCAGGACGAGCGTCGTGCTGCCGGCCGATCCGATGGCGAACGAATAATCCCCCGGCTGCACGCACCCCGGTGTGAACCACAATTCGCGCGAGCCAAGATGCGCGCCGCCAAGTTCTGCGCCGCTAATCTTGGCGGCGGCCAATACGGCCGTCAAATGCTGCCGCAACAGCCCCGGTTTAGGCCGCCCGGCACGAACCTTTTCGACATGCACCGATTTGCCCGTAACCATCGACAGCGCGAGCGCCGACCGCAAGATCTGTCCACCCCCCTCGCCGGTTGAGCCACTAATGGAAAGCATCGTGCATCGCGATTTCAGCTCGACGACCGCAACTTCACTAGGAAGTCGCTCAACGCCGGTCCCGCCGACGGCGTATCGGGAAGAGCGCTCTTGCCCATTTCGAATTCCAAGATGGCGATGTGTCGTAAGTATTCCGCTCTGTGGAATTCAAAGTCAGCATCCAGCAGACTTGATTGCTCGGGTCCGGCCAGCTTTCGCGCGACGAGTTCGTCGATATATGGCAACTTGGCCTCGTCATTGAGCCGCAAGAGATTTGCTTCGATACAGCCGGATCGCATCAAATGAATTCCGGTCAACAGAACGCGATAAACATATAACAACGGCTTAACCCGTCGTGGATTCTCTTTCTCAAAAAGCTTCCATTGCGTGGCAGCGAATCCGAGGCAGTGGTGGGCGTGGTGCCGTGTGATGCAGCCGGGGGCGAGCACCTTGAGTTCCTGATGCTCGGACGTCGTGCGAACGACTAACGGTGAGAGCAGTTGTTCGAGCACGTATCCGTTCTTGCGCAACAGTAGCGCTAAGAACTTCTTCGCGTCGTGCGTGACCAGATCGATTTCCAATCCATCTCGAACTTCAGAAACCTCGATCGTCTCGCGACCCGGATAGAGTCCGAGCACTACATCCGCCGGCAAGACATGCACGCCGCGCAGATCATAATCGGAATCCGGCGACGGAAAGCCGTAAAGATGCGCTCCGCTGACCGTCACGAACAAGAGCGGATACGGCTGGCGCTCGATTTGCGCGACGAGCCGCTGATCAAAGGTCATGGCGCTGCCTCCGCCAATGCCGAGCGGCGCGCCTTCAACAGGAAAGCATTTGCGCGCTCATAATCAGGACGGTCCGGCAAACGGGTCGCCTCGAATGCCGCATCAAACTCTTTGTGAAGCACGATCCGCCAAGCATCGACGTCTTCCCACGCGGCGTCGCCCCGTTTGATTGCCAGCAGTCGCTCGCGATGCTCTTCGACTCGCACCGGAACGTAGCCCTGTTTGAGCACCGTCACTCCCGATAGCAGCAGACGAATCAAGTGCATTACGTGCTTCCATTTCACACGTCCAGTATTGCGGAGATCGCCGGAGAGCTTCTTGAACTGCGACATCACATATCCGTTGTATGTCTGGTAAACCATTTTTGAAAGAAAGCTGTCCCGAATCGACAGCAATTCCTCGGCAAGCGGTGTCGCCGTCTCGACCATTGGAGTATAGAGACATTCCAAGATGTTCGGGTTCGCCTTCAGCGCCATCGTGAGAAACTTTTGGACCTCCCAATACGCCTCCTGAGCCGCGTCATTTTCCAGTTGCTCGGGCACTCCATACAGCGACCAATGCAGGTCGGCCGGCGGCAGATAAATTCCGCGTCGATCGGTATCGCTGTCCGCATCTTCAAGACCAAAAGCCTTGGAGCCGACGACGCAGCGATAGATAATTCGATCGTATAAGTTGTGATCCGCGAGCATTTCTCCCGCTTGGCTCATCACGCGCTGCTTGTAATGTGCCAGCATCACGATCTCTTGGCGGCGCAATGGCGCCTCGAAGCCATCGGGAAACCGAACTCGGTAGGCGCGCTGATTGTCGGCCGGGGATTGCACAACCACGCCGACTGCTCCGCGCGGATGGACCACCTTGCCCCCCGTGCCGCGCACCTCCACCAAGGCGACCACCTGTGTGCCGACCGAGAAGATCAGATCCGGATTGACGTGAATTCGATGACCCAAGCGCCTGCTCCAATTGATTGGTCACGCTATCTTACCTGTCAGGATGAATTGCGGCCACATCGCATCAAGCAGCCGGTGCGCGACGAATTGTCGCAGCGCGACGCTCGGCCGGCTGCTGTGACAGCTTTCCGACTCTTCGGACCGCTTCGTATAGGCGACTCTTGAGCGTCCCCAGCGGGATGCCGATAATCTTGGCGGCGTCGCGATATTTGAGTCCTTGGTAGACGACGAGGAGGACGGGCTGCTTTAGCCAATCGGGAAGCTGATCGACGGCCGAGGCAATCTGTCGGCAGTCCTCCGCCGATTCGAGCAGCTCGTGCGGTTCTCGTTCTTCTTTGCTCAGGCAATCGCGGAGCGAGAGTTCGCTTTCACTCTCGTCGTGGGTCCAGTGCGTTGCTTCGAGGCTCGCCGCTTGATGCCGGCGGTTGCGGCGGAACAAGTCGTTGGCCTGGTTGGCAGCGATGCGATATAGCCACGGCCGGAGTTCGCGGCCCGGCTCGAATTGGCTGCATTTCCGATGCAGTTGCAGAAACGTGGCTTGGAATGCGTCCTCGGCAAGGTGCTGGTCGCCGAGATACTTGCGGAGGTAGTTGTAAATCTCGCGCTCGTAGCGATGGACGAGTTCTTCGAACGCGCTGCGGTCTCCTGTCTCCGCGTACCGCACCAGCAATTCGCCGTCGTCGGCCGCGGAGATCGTGCGGCGGTCGTTTGCGCTCTCGGGCGTCTTGCAAATCGTCGCATTCATTGTGGTCTCATCGCTTTCTAGGAGCGCCCGGTAAATCCGGCGGAGAAGTGGGGCGCTGTCCATTTTGCTACACCGCAAACTGGGTCACTCGCCGCCGGATTTATCAGGCGCTCTAACTGTGTTTCTTGATGATTTCGATCAGGTATCGGAGGCAACACGGCCGTGGCGTCGGCGCGGCAGACGATGTCCTGGCCGGCGCGGCTTGCGGCGAAGGACCTCCGGGCGCCGCCCCTGCAATCGTTGGAGGCAGACTCGCGTTCGGCGGCGCTCCGGAGGTATCCTTCTTTTCCGACATGTTCACACTTCCAACTTGTAGAGGTCTCGCTGATTGCCGCATGACTTCGCGGCCGGCATAATGCACGAGTTGTGCCAAGCGGCGCGCGCCGGTTGAAAGTCGCTGCGCTGCAATGAGATAAATCTCTGACGGCAGTTTCGCGCTGGCGCAAAGCAAGCGGTTTGCCACGTCCCCAAATGCCCCGCCGGGGCAATTTGCCCCGGCGGCGGCTGGCGGCCTGCGCGCCGCGTATGGGAAGATAATGAGACTGGCTCTAAAACTTGTCCTGGCGTTTCTCCTGGCGAACGTCGTGCTGGCTGTGGTCTACGGCTATCTGGCGGTTCAGCACGAGGTTCGCATATTCGAGCGGACGGCGAGCGACGAGGCGAAATCATTGGGCCCGCCGATGGAGCATCTGCTCATCGACGCTTGGCGCAGCTCGGGCGATCTCGGCTTGCGCGACTTCATCCGCCAGGCATCCGCAGGGCGCGAACAACAATTGCGCATTCGCTGGGTCTGGTTCGACGCCGCACCGGACAACCCCGATTCCCCTGCTGGTCCGCCCGATCAACTTACAACGACCGTGATTGAGCAGCATCTGGCGACGGAAGGTTACTCATCCGACGGGAATGCGTTGTTGCTTGTCTATTGGCCCGTTCATTTGACGGTGGAGCGCCGCGGCGGACTGGAATTCTCCGAGCCGGCAACGGAACTCGAATCGAATAAACGGGAGATCATCTTTCAGACGGTGCTCTTGGTCGCCGGAATGGCGATCGTCAGCGGGCTGCTCGCCACGTATCTCGGGGTGCGGATGATCGGCGCGCCGCTGCGCGAACTGACCGAGAAAA